>CAZUHZ010000019.1:0-11092 GCA_964620895.1 uncultured Dysgonomonadaceae bacterium
ATTATATTTTTGGTTCTGAAGTAAAAAAGAGTGGTTTTCTTGCGGACACTATTTATAGTAGAAATAAGAGAAGCACGACACCTCTTTATTAAATAAACTGATGGAAAATAGAAAAGCTGATCTTCTACTTTTAGATTCTACAAGATAAAAGCGTGAACAATACGGGCTTTGTCTTTACGAAATCGTCTTATAGATTGTAAAACTTATTGTAATTTAGCTTACACTTATCAAGCAAAAGCTACCTTTGTGAGTTAGAAATTAACTTCTATAGATATAAAACGGCAATCATGTCATGAAATTCAAACCTGCTATGGATGATTTCGTAATCACGACCTATAATTCGATTCCACCCTATAGGACTGGCCATCCTTGGGGTAAAAATAAAATCTATCGACGTGGAAATTATAAAATGAGATAAAACTCGAATCTACGTTCTAGAAAATGAGAAAAATAGCACAAACTTCAAATCCACCGCTGTGGAAATAAAATTAATGACATAAAAATCAAATCCACAACGAATGAAATGAAAACAGAGAGATAAATGCCATTTCTACAATAAACGAGAGAGGAGTATTGTATTTCCACTGCCAGCAATTGTTTCTGACTAGTGGCTGTTATAAATTTATAGAGAGATTATAGCAACTGCCAAAAAGAAAAAAGGCTACATGAAAATTGAATTTCAAGTAGCCTTTCTTTTTCTTTTAAACTCCTAATAGATTATTTCTTTTCTCTATTTCCGTAACGGCTTCTAAATTTATCAACACGTCCTGCTGTATCAACTAGTGTTTGCTTACCAGTATAGAAAGGATGTGATTTATTTGTAATTTCAAGTTTTACAAGTGGATATGTTACACCATCTACTTCAATGGTTTCTCTTGCATTGACAGTGGAACGAGAAATGAAAATTTCGTCGTTTGACATATCTTTGAAAACTACCGGACGGTAATCTGAAGGATGAATATCTTTTTTCATATTACTAAGTCTTTATAAAGATTATAATTTGCTTGTACGAGCCTTTATTAATTTCAGTGTGCAAAGATACAACATTTTATGAAATCATGAAACTATTGCTTGATAATTTTAGTTTTCAGCAACTTATTTCGTAATTTGCAACTTAAAACAGACTAAATGAATATAGAAATTATTACTATTGGCGACGAATTGCTTATTGGGCAAGTAATTGATACCAATTCTGCGTGGATGTCTAGCAAAATGAGTGATGCAGGATTTGATGTAGTTTATATTACATCTATAAAAGACCGCAAGGAGGCAATCTACACTGCAATTGAAGATGGTTTTGACAGAGCAGATATTTTATTGCTTACTGGAGGCAATGGTCCTACAAAAGACGATATTACAAAAAACACACTTTGCGAATATTTTAATAAAAAACTTGTATTTGATACAGAGGTGTTAGAAAACATTGAAACACTTTTCAAGGATAAAAATATAGAACTGAATGAATTGACTCGCAATCAAGCTTATGTACCAGAGAAGAGCACAGTAATTCAGAACAGAGTTGGTACTGCACCCATTCTTTGGTTTGAAAAGGATGGCAAAGTTCTAGTATCAATGCCAGGAGTGCCTTTCGAGATGCGATGGGCAATGAATGAGGAGATTATTCCACGACTCACTAAACAGTTTCAAACAAAAAGATTTCTCAAACAAGTGTTTTACACTCATAGTATTTCAGAGTCAGCACTCGCTATTCACCTAAACGACTTTGAAGATGAACTACCAAAAGGCTTTGGATTAGCCTATCTACCAGGTGGTGGAATTATTCGCTTACGACTTTCTGTAAAAGGCGATGAGCATACAGAGGAGATGAATAAACAAACCAACAAACTAAAAGAACTGCTAGGAGAGTATCTGTTGGCGCAATCTGATGATCCACTTCAACAACTGCTAGGCAACACCTTGAAAAACAAAGGAATGACCATCTCTCTTGCAGAAAGTTGTTCGGGCGGTTATATCGCTCATCTGCTTACCAACATTGCTGGCTCATCAGCCTATTTCAAAGGAGGTGTGGTAAGTTATGCCAACAGTGCAAAGGTGAATTTGCTACATGTAAATAAAACTACCTTAGATACTTATGGTGCAGTAAGCCAAGAAGTAGTAGAGGAGATGGCTAAAGGTGCTATTGATGTTTTTGGCACTGATTGTGCCATAGCTGTCACAGGAATAGCCGGACCAGATGGAGGAACAGCAGAAAAACCAGTTGGCACAGTGTGGATTTGCACAATTTGCAAAGATGTAATAGTGAGCAAAATGTATTCGTTTGGAAAATCGCGTGAAAACAACAAACGACGTTCGGCAGTGATGGCAATGGTGCAAATGCTGCGTTGTATGGCATGATGACAAATAAAAATAGCCGTTAATAAGTTGTCAAAAACTATAACGGCTATTCATTATTTTTATATATACCCCCTAATAGGCTGTTAATCAATTATATCAAACCCAGTATAAGGCACTAGCACTTTTGGAATACGAATACCTTCTGGTGTTTGATTGTTCTCCAACAATGCAGCTAATATTCGTGGCAAAGCCAGTGCGCTACCATTTAATGTGTGACATAATTGAGTTTTTCTAGTATCATCGCGATAGCGAAGCTTCAATCTGTTGGCTTGATAGCTTTCAAAATTAGATACAGAACTCACTTCTAACCAACGTTCTTGTGCAGCAGAATATACTTCAAAATCGAAAGTTAGAGAAGAGGTAAAGCCCAAATCACCACCACATAGTCGAAGTATGCGCCATGGTAGTTCTAACTTCTCAACTAACTTTTGCACATAGTTGACCATTTCATCTAAACGATTGTAAGAGTTTTCAGGAGATTCGATACATACAATTTCCACTTTATCAAATTGATGCAACCTGTTTAATCCCCGCACATCCTTGCCATAAGAGCCAGCTTCACGACGAAAACAAGCTGAATATGCAGTGTTTTTTATTGGAAAGTCCTTTTTATCAAGTATCACATCCCTATATATATTAGTAATAGGAACTTCAGCTGTGGGTATTAAATACAAATCATCTACTTCTGCATGATACATCTGACCTTCTTTGTCAGGCAGTTGTCCTGTACCAAAACCAGAGTCTGCATTTACTAGATAAGGTGGCTGAATTTCAAGGAAACCATTGTCACGTGCATTGTCTAAGAAGAAATTGATAAGTGCACGCTGCAGGCGAGCTCCTTTTCCTTTGTAAACAGGAAAACCAGCACCAGTAATTTTAACTCCCAATTCAAAATCAATCAAATCATACTGTTTTGCTAAATCCCAATGAGGTGCAGCATCATCTTTGGGTAAATTTGGCATGTCTCCTCCAGAACGCTCTACTAGATTGTCATCAGCTCCTTTTCCTTTGGGTACTGAGTTGTGAGGAACGTTTGGAATGGTTACCAATATATCTTGAAGCTTTGATTCAGCATCAGATAAATCCGATTCAACTATTTTGGAATCTTCTTTAAGCTTTGTAACATAGGCACGAGACTTTTCAGCCTCTTCCTTCCTACCTTCTTTAAAGTAGATGCCTATTTGCTTCGAAGTTGAATTAACTTCAGCTAAAATGTTGTCTAGTTGAGTTTGGGCACTTCTTCTTCTTTCATCGAGGCTCAACACCTCATTAATGATGCCTTCAGCATCGAAGTTTCTTTTACGTAAACCATCGATAATCGCTTGAGGATCATCGTAAATTGTTTTTATTGTTAGCATTGAATATATTATTTACATCTTTTTTCAGATGCAAAGGTAATAAAAGTTATAGCCAAAAAATTAGATTGTGTGCTAAATTTCAGATGTGGTGTTAGAATCTGAGCTAAAATAGTTGAAAGTGAAGAAATTCAAGAGCTTCTCTCTCTTTTTCTTTTCTTTGTTTATAATTTCGCACTACTAGATAGGCAAATCCAGCAAAAGTGGCTACCAAAAGTACATCTTTTACAACACTCTTTTTCATATTAATATGTGGTTTTAAATTTTAAATAATAAACTTCTAGTTTTCAATTAACTAATGCTCTCTTATAATATAAGACAATCAAAAGCTTAATTAGTTGCATGAAAGTAATAATTAATTGCATGCCCAGACATGTTTTTAACTTTCTTTAGTCAACTTGACGGTGTAAACTGTTTTTGTAGCATCAGTTATTTTAAATCTATTGTCTGCTCTATGATCAATAATCCACACTATATCATTTCCAGAAAGTAAAACCCAAGTCTCTTCTTTTTGAAAAAGACTAAATTTGTTGTCTGTGAAAAAATCGCTTAATTTCTTTTTGCCTTTCATACCAAAAGGAACAAACCAATCGCCTTCTTTCCATTTGCGTAAAGTTAGAGGAAACGAAAGTTTATCAAAATCACAATGTAAAACAGTCCTGTCTTTCTGAATTTCAAATTGTGGAGTAAATTCCTCTTTATTAATAGCTAAGCCAAAGGGCAGTTCTTTGCCTGTAGAGTCAGCATAAATAAGATGCTCTTTATCTTTATCCTCTGTTTTCTCCAATTTATTGTAAGAAATGACCAAATAGTCTCTGTCTTTGAGCAATCTAAAGCTCTCTGCATGGTACATCTTACCAGGGATAGAGTTTAAGTTGTTTGAGACATCTTCTATTACTGACGGTCTAAATCCCAAAGGCGATAATATCTCAAACAGCACAGACTGAGGCGAATAGGTTTGTTTTAGCTTTTCAATATTTATTAAATTGCCATTAACCACCGTGTCAACAACATTGCCGATATAACCATTATATATTTTTTCTACCTCTTTCAGGTTGTTGGCTGTGGTAATAATAGAGTTTTTTACGGATGGATTTATCTTTTCGAGTATTGGCAATACTTTTAGTCTTAGTATATTTCGAGTGTACACCTCTTCTTCGTTGGTATGATCTACAACATAGGGTAGCTTGTTGACGGAGCAATACTCCATTATTTGTTGTCGTGAAACAGAGAGTAATGGACGCACAATATGTTTGTTTGTAATGGGGATACCAGTGAGACCTTTAATACCCGTACCTCTAATAAGATTGATAAGAATAGTCTCCACCGAATCATCTTTGTGATGACCTATACCAATGACATCTACAGAATGCTCTACTCTTAGTTTTTCAAACCAATTGTATCGCAATTCGCGTGCAGCCATTTCTATAGATATTTTATTGGTTATAGCATACTCGGTTGTATCAAAATCGGTTGTAAATAACGGAATATCATTTTCGTTGCACCATTTGGTCACAAACTCAGCATCTTTGTTTGAAGCCTCGCCACGCAAATGAAAATTGCAATGTGCAGCCATGCAATTATATCCCAATTGCATCAATACATGAGTCAAAACCATTGAGTCTGGACCACCACTCAAACCAATTAGCACCTTGCTTTGCTTTGAGAAGAGTTTATGATGCGTTATATATTCTTGTATTTGAGTAATCATATTGCTATGTCATAGTTCACTAATGGCTTTCTATTGAGAAAATTAAATGATAAACATCTTCAATTTTTCCAACTCACAATGCTTACCAGCGTTAAAAAACAAATTTACGATTACTTTTTCAACCAAAAAAGAGCAACGCCTATATAATTATCAATTCTTTTAATTTAAAATGTGGCAAATAGCACAGAAAAGTGTAATTTTGTAATTAAAATATCAAACTAGAGAAAAGTAAATAAAGACGAGGAATGATAGACAGAATAATTAAGCTGCTTTCTGAAATAGATAGCCTGAAAGCAAACAATCCAGAAGAGTACGAAGCGCTCCGCATTAAATATTTAAGTAAAAAGGGGGTTATAAGTTCACTAATGAGTGAATTTAGAGAAGTGCCACCAGAGCAGAAAAAGGAAGTAGGAAAAAAAATAAACTTACTCAAAAAAGCATTTCAAGATAGAATAAGCGAATTGAAGAAAGAACTTGACAGTTCTCTTGAGCAGTCAGCCGACTACGACTTATCGCGTACTTCCTATCCCATAGCTTTAGGTACACGCCATCCAATTTCGTTGGTGAAAGAAGAGATTTGCAACATATTTAGTAGATTAGGATTCTCTATTGCAGATGGTCCTGAGATTGAAGATGATTGGCATGTTTTCTCTTCTCTCAACTTTGCTGACGATCATCCAGCGCGCGATATGCAAGACACATTTTTCATTCAAAATAACCCTGAAATTGTCTTACGCACACACACCTCTTCGGTACAAACTCGTGTAATGGAAAAAGCACAGCCACCCATTCGTATTACTTGTCCTGGACGGGTATTCAGAAATGAGGATATTTCAGCGCGTGCACATTGTCTCTTTCATCAAGTAGAGGGGCTTTACATAGACAAAAATGTTTCGTTTGCCGATTTGAAACAAGCATTACTGTTTTTCACAAAAGAGCTTTTCGGGAAAGAGACACAGATTAGATTAAGACCATCTTATTTTCCTTTTACAGAACCAAGTGCCGAAATGGATATTTCGTGTCACATTTGCGGAGGTAAAGGATGCAATATATGTAAACATACTGGATGGGTAGAAATATTAGGGTGTGGCATGGTCGATCCAGCTGTATTAGAAAACTGTGGTATAGACAGTAAAGAATACTCAGGTTATGCTTTTGGCATGGGGGTTGAACGCATAGCTATGCTAAAATATCAAATAAATGATATTCGTCTATTTTTTGAAAACGATGTAAACTTTTTACATCAATTCCAGTCAGCGTTTTAATTATTATAATTAACCAACAATGAATACTAGAATAAAGATTATTATAATTGCATTTCTTTTATTGAGTATATCGCTCAATGCTCAGATGCCTATTAGGCACAATGCCTTAGAGAGCAATAAATATGGGGTAGTATATATCTTGCCACTCACACAACTTGATTTTGAATTGGAAATATCAAAAACAACATACAAGAGAGGCGATTACTATCAGTATGCAAGGCAATATCTCAACATCGATAATCCTATTATGGAAGACAAGGTTGTTTACAACCTCGAAGGTATTAGTGTTCAAAATGTTGGTATCCCCAATAAACACAACTCTTACCTTGTTGAGTTTAAATCTAACTCTGTAGAGCCATTTGTTTATTTAACGAAAGATGGTTTGCTTTGCTCCATCAATCATGAAGCTCCAATTATTGAAAAATCTACCACCCCTGAAGAGGTAGTCAAAGCACCGCCTAGTGTTAATGCTCAATCTTTATTTACCGAAGAGATACTATTAGCCGGATCGAGTGCAAAACAAGCTGAACTAATAGCCAAACAGATATTTACATTGCGATTGAGTCGTACAGATATCCTTACTGGCGAAGCTGACAACATGCCTCCCGATGGACAAGCTTATCAATTGGTAATGGACCAATTAAACATGCAAGAAAAAGCTTTGGTTGAGCTGTTTACGGGAAGTGTAAAAACTGAACGAAGTACCGCAAAAGTTTCAATAGTTCCTGGTTTAGAAGACATTGATAGAGAAGTTCATTTTCGATTTTCTGAAAAACTTGGAAAAGTAGATGCTGACGACTTAGCTGGAGAGCCTGTTTACCTGAGCTTAATCAACAAAACTCCCGAACCCGAAATAGTGCTTTCAGAAAAAGACCAACGCAGATTGGATAAGAAGTTTTCTGAAGGGCTTATTTACAATATTCCGAGCAAAGCGCAACTAATAGTTAGCTTTCAGAACAAAACATTACTAAACACTGAGGTTGATGTAGTGCAATATGGAACACAAGATGTGTTGACGAAACAAATGTTTGATATTAGAAAACAACCTGTAAAAGTTGAGTTTTATCCCCATCTAGGAGCTATCAAACAAATTACTCAATAAGGGAATATAAATTATGAGAAAAAATATTTTAGTTGCTGCTATATCAATAGCATTTGTAGGTTTATTTGTAACATCGTGCATCAATAAGAACAGTAAGCTTGAGTTTGACAATATTTCATTGAGCGAAAAGATTTACCTATTTCCCGATAACGATACCACCAAACCTTTTGCTAATGTAGAAATAGACTTCACTTTCCCAAAAAGCTTCAAAAGCAAAGAGGATCTTGCTAGACTACAACAAATATTCAACGGCACTTTCTTTAACGACGAGTCCTTCGACTCGCTTCCATCAGAAGAGGCGCTAGATATATATTTAAAAGAATATACCGATGAATACAGAGAACTAGGAAATCAGTATTACGACGATATGGGAAATATGGAAGGAGATAATCAACCTTCTTGGTATTGGTATCAACTGCACAAAAGCAATGAAGTGTTATTTGAAGATAACGATATTTTAAGTTACTCTGTAAGTCATGCTACATACACCGGTGGAGCACACGGATCATTGCAGATGTTGTATTATACAATCGACTTGGATAAACTAACAACAATTACTGAAGAAGATATATTCACACCCAACTATCATCACTTTTTGACAAATAGGATTATTGATAATTTAATAAAAAAGTACAAGGTAGATACTCCAGAGGAGTTGATCAACGAAGGCTTTTTCGATATAAACGACATTTCTCCAAACAACAACTTTTGGATAAACAACGAAGGGGTACACTATATTTATAATCAATACGAAATAGCTCCCTACTCAATGGGTCCAATTGAGGTGACCATACCCTACGAAGATATCAAATCAATTATCATTCCTGAAAGCATTGCTGATAAGCAGCTTAAGTAGTTGTTTTTGAAGTTATATTTCACTTATAATAATGGATTTATAAGCCCCTAATATATTTTGAAGGCAATACAAACACAATCCATTGTCAAATAGTCTAATTTCAAAATAAACAAAACAACCAATATCGCTGTTATTAGTGCTGTTAGTATAAAACTTATAGTAGCAGTACATTATGATTTAATGGTGAATAGTAAGTAAAAAACAAGATCAAGATATTATGCAAGAATTAGATCAAGATAAAATATTAGACGATTTAGCATCATCCGATTATAAATATGGGTTTATAACTGATGTTGATACACAGTTTATAGACAAAGGTCTCAATGAAGATGTAATAAGACTTATTTCTTCGAAAAAGGAAGAGCCAGAATGGCTCCTTGAATATCGTCTGAAAGCCTACAGGCATTGGTTGACAATAAAACAGCCAACATGGGCACATTTAGAAATTCCTGAAATAGACTTTCAAGAAATTATATATTATGCCGACCCACGTCAAAAGAAAGATGGGCCTGCCAGTTTAGACGAGATTGATCCAGAGCTCCTTAAAACGTTCGAAAGGTTAGGAATTCCTCTTGACGAGCAAAAACAACTAACTGGAGTAGCTGTAGATGCTGTAATGGACAGTGTGTCTGTTAAAACTACTTTTTCAGAAGTTCTAGCCGAAAAGGGTATCATCTTTAGTTCGTTTAGTGAAGCTGTAAAGCATCATCCCGATTTGGTGAGGAAATATTTGGGAACTGTTGTTCCATATAAAGACAATTTCTATGCAGCTCTCAACAGTGCAGTGTTTAGCGATGGCTCGTTTGTGTATATTCCAAAGGGAGTACGCTGCCCAATGGAGTTATCAACCTATTTCAGAATAAATGCAGCTAATACAGGACAATTTGAGCGTACACTCATTGTTGCTGACGACGATTCGTACGTAAGCTACCTAGAGGGTTGCACAGCTCCTATGCGCGATGAAAATCAATTGCACGCTGCAATTGTTGAGATCATAGCTATGGACAATGCAGAAGTAAAGTACTCAACCGTACAAAACTGGTATCCAGGTAATAAAGATGGTGTAGGTGGAGTATTCAATTTCGTAACCAAACGTGGAATATGCAAAGGAGTAAACTCTAAAATATCGTGGACTCAAGTAGAAACAGGTTCTGCAATTACATGGAAGTATCCATCATGCATTCTTGCAGGAGATGGTTCTGTAGGAGAGTTCTACTCAGTAGCTGTTACAAACAACTGGCAACAAGCTGATACAGGCACAAAAATGATACACTTAGGTAAAAACACAACCAGTAGGATTGTAAGTAAAGGAATCTCTGGCGGTAATAGTCAGAACAGTTATAGAGGATTGGTGAAAGTAACCAAAAAGGCTGACAATGCTCGCAACCATTCGCAATGCGACAGTTTGTTGCTTACCGACCATTGTGGAGCACACACTTTCCCTTATACTGACATACAAAATCCTTCGGCAGTGCTAGAGCACGAAGCAACAACTTCAAAAATTGCTGAAGATCAAATTTTCTATTGCAATCAAAGAGGGTTGGGTGAAGAAGAAGCAATAGGTCTTATTGTAAATGGCTACGTAAAAGAGGTGGTAAACAAACTTCCTATGGAATTTGCGGTAGAAGCACAAAAACTACTTCAAATTAGTTTGGAAGGAAGTGTGGGATAATAAATAGATTTATCCCACAAACAATTTATAAAAAAGCGATTTCAAACTCTAGATTTGTAATCGCTTTTTCTATGCTTATCATCTTCTATGAAGTTTGGCTTATCACCAATCTATTGGTTTTTTATTGTGCTCAATCAAGTAATCGTTAGCTTTACTAAAATGCTTGTTTCCAAAGAACCCTCTATGAGCAGAAAGTGGCGAAGGGTGTGGAGATTTGAGCAGTAGGTGCTTGTTCGCATCTATACTCTTTCCTTTTTGTTGTGCATAATTTCCCCACAACATAAAAACCAAACCACTACACTCTTTTGATAATGTGCTTATTACAGCATCTGTAAATTGCTCCCATCCTTTTCCTTGATGCGAACCAGGTGTATGTGCTCTCACAGTAAGGGTTGCATTCAAAAGCAACACTCCTTGTTGACTCCAATGCTCCAAATTTCCTGATGTTGGGATAGATTTACCTAAATCTTCTTCAATTTCTTTATAAATATTGAGAAGCGAAGGTGGAATTCTCACTCCCTCATTAACTGAAAAACACAAGCCATTGGCTTGCCCTAGATTGTGGTATGGGTCTTGACCAATGATGATAACTTTCACTTCATCAAGAGGACATTTATCAAAAGCATTGAAGATTAGATTTGCGGGTGGAAATACTTTATGTGTGCTATATTCATTGCGAATAAAATTGAAGAGTGTTTTAAAATAAGTTTTTTCAAACTCATCTTGCAATATATCTTTCCAGCTATTTTCAATTATTATATTCATAAAAAATATCT
>CAZUHZ010000019.1:11192-16048 GCA_964620895.1 uncultured Dysgonomonadaceae bacterium
AAAAAATATCTCTGCTGTTATATCAAGTAAATTCCATTTTTATGAGCATTTATACGCATTTCTTTGGGCCATATACTAGATTGTATCTCTCCAATGTGTGCTTTACGCAAATAAAACATACATAAGCGAGATTGACCAATACCTCCACCAATTGAGAGAGGGAGTTCATCATTAACCAATTTGCTGTGAAAATAAAGTGACAATCTGTCATTTTGGTTTTTAAGCTCTAATTGTTTTAGCAAAGCCGCCTTATCAACCCTAATTCCCATCGATGACAACTCCATACTTGTCTCAAGCACACTGTTCCAAACAAGCAAATCTCCATTCAAGCCTACACTGTTCTCTTCGTTCACAGTTGTCCAATCGTCATAGTCGGGCGAGCGTAAATCATGTGGCTCACCATTTGATAGATTTGCTCCAATACCTATAATGAATACTGCGCAAAACTCTTTGCAAATTGCATCCTCACGCTCTTTGGGGCTCAATGTTGGATATCTCTGCAACAAATCTTCGGCATGAATAAAAGTGATTTCTTTTGGTAAAATTGGTTTTATAGCAGGGAACAATTCATACACCATATATTCTGTGCGTAGCATGGCATGATATATCCTAACAACAATTTCTTTTAAAAAACTAATTGTTCTTTCTGCTTCGTCAACTACTAATTCCCAATCCCACTGATCTACATAAAGAGAATGCATATTGCCCAATTCTTCGTCAGCACGTATAGCATTCATATCGGCATATATGCCATATCCTTTCTCTATTTTATATTCAGCCAAAGTAAGCCTTTTCCATTTTGCTAAAGAATGAACTATCTCGGCATTTGTATTGTCCATATCTTTTATAGGAAACTGAACAGCACGCTCAACTCCCGTGAGATCATCGTTGATACCTGTTCCTTGTTCCACAAAAAGGGGAGCAGTTACTCTTCTCAGTCGCAATTCTGAAGAAAGATTTAATTGAAAAAAATCTTTTATGCTTTTAATACCAAGTTCTGTTTGTTTTAAATCGATTATTGGATAATAACCTTTAGGTGTAGTTAGTTTTGACATATTTAGAATTGTATTGTTTCTTTTTTATAGCTTGACAAAAGTAATATGTTTTTCCATTATGTCAAAACATACGACACAAAACATTACTCTATGATTTATATTTACACTAAAAACGAAATAAAAGAAAGCAAATGAGGGTTATTAGTAACAAAAGTGTTTAACATTCTAATTTACCAACTAAATCATTAATAGAGTCAATGTTATGTCTATCCATATATTCCAATATCCCATCAACTACCTCTTCCGTTACAGTAGGATTGATAAAGTTGTATGTTCCTATTTGAATTGCTCTAGATCCAGCAAGTATAAATTCTATGGCATCTTGCCAATTGCTTATTCCACCCATTCCAATAACTGGTATCTTTACAGCCTGATACACTTGCCACACCATGCGCAATGCAATAGGTTTAATGCAAGGACCAGAAAGCCCTCCTGTGATGGTAGAGAGTCGAGGTTTGCGCTTCTCAGCATCTATCGACATTCCTAAGAAAGTATTTACAAGCGACACACTATCTGCCCCCTCTGCTTCTACTGCTAAAGCTATTTCTGCAATATCTGTAACATTGGGCGACAATTTCACAATCAGAGTTTTATCATAAACTTTCCTCACTGCTCTTACCACTTGCGCTGCAGATACACACGATGTGCCAAATGCCATACCACCTTCTCTTACATTTGGACACGAAACGTTTAGCTCAATTGCTGGAATTTTATCTAATCCAACCAAAGCTTCTGTACATTCAACATAATCTTCCAAAGTAGAACCAGATACATTGACGATGATATTGGTATCGTACTCTTTTATTTTCGGGTAAATATCTGATACAAAGTAGTGAACACCTTTATTTTGCAAACCCACCGAATTAAGCATCCCTGAAGCAGTTTCAGCCATTCTTGGATAGTCGTTACCTTGTCTTGGCTCCAATGTAGTTCCTTTTACAAGAATCCCACCCAAGCGACTTAAATCAACAAAATCCGAATACTCTGTGCCATATCCAAAAGTGCCTGAAGCAGTCATTACTGGATTTTTCAATTCCAGTTCTCCTATATTTACTTTTAATCTATCCATTGTAGTTCATTAATATTAAACACTGGACCCTCAGTACAAACACAAACATTGCCGCGCTCTTTTGTTTTTTCAACACAACAGAGACAAGCACCAAAGCCACACGGCATATGATTCTCTAGAGAAGCCTCGCACTCTATCTTATTATCAGTTGCATATTTAGCAATAGCAATCATCATTGGTTTAGGTCCACAAGTATATATTTTATCAATATTAGTATCTTTCAAAACAGGATGATGCGTAACCAATCCTTGCACTCCCATACTTCCATCTTCTGTAGTGATATAAACAGTACCTATCTTCTCAAAGTCTTCAAGTTGTGTTATATCTGATGCAGATCTTCCACCTAACAAAAAATCGGGTTGAAAACCTTTTTCTTGCAAGTACTTGCCTAGAAAGAGCAAAGGCGCAGTTCCAACACCACCACCAATAAGTAGAACTCTTTCACCTCTATTTGGCATAGAAAAACTGTTTCCCAATGGAAATAGAAGGTTTAGCTCTTCGCCCACCAACATCTCCGTAATTTTTTGTGTGCCTTTGCCAACTTTTTGAACCAATAGCCAAATCTCATTAGTCTCTCTGTCGATATAATTAATGGAGATAGGACGACGCAAAAATAGTGCAGAGGAGTCGTATATTAATACTTGAACAAACTGTCCAGGATAAACTTCCTGTAATGTCTCGCCATTTATTGGAGCAACTTTTAATAAATAGGTGTGTTCATTTAAAGCATCATTCGAAGTTATTTTAAAATCTAATTTTTGTTTCATCCGTTTCTGTAATGAAGTTTTATTTTGTCAATTTTATTATGCAAGTAGGAAGTGCAAAGTTAGTAAAAGAAAATCAATGAGGCGTAAAGGTTTCAAATGTGTTATCATCATAATATATAATTATCTGTCTTACTTTTCTATTGTTGACAGAAAGAGATGTAACATCTTGTTTATCATTAACTTTATCGGTTACCAAACTACCTTTAAAGTTGTTTTCCTTGGCATATTTATTTACATCTGTATCTTCGTCTGTGTTTAATGTCTCTTTAGGGAATAAACTTCTCTCATTTTCCTCTTTTGGAGTAAATCCATCCTTATACATCGATCCGACACCACTTAATAACCAATCAGAATTTATATAACTCATTTCTGATAGTATTTTTGTAACAACATCTAAACTCGGATTATTCCTACCATTTAATATATGCGATATTACTGCTCTGTTAATTTCAAGCCGATCTGCAAATTTTGAAGCTGTTAAGTCCTCCTTGTCCATTATTTTCTTGATTCTGTCTTTCATAATATGGAGATGTTTAAATTACAAAACATTATTTACCTACAAATGTGATACACAAATGTACAAAAGATAAATTACAAACAGAAACAATACGTTGATACATTTGTTTGATACAAAAGTAATGTATAAATGTACAAATCTATACAGCAAAAACATCTGTAATATTAATTGGAGATAACTGCAAGCACTTTTACTTTAATAAAATAAGATAACTAACTCATAACATAGTGTTTATATTGAGTGATATCTGCATATTTAACAGTCAGAGAGAGTATGCACCCCTACCCTATTTAAAGACTTATCTAAAGGTTTAGATATACTCACTAAAGTGCTTATAGAGGCATTTATATGATTATAAACCTGTGAATAAATAGAATGTTAAACTCATTTGTTTACAATTGGAGATTTATTGTTGCACAATTGTTTGAATACAAATGTAGCATTACATAGTTTATTATTAATGCTGTTAATGTATTTGTTGTTTGCAAATGTGTATTAGTAGATTTGTTAACTGTTGCGTTTTTTATATAATAGCCTGTTACAATAGCATTTTAAGAAGATAATTGTATGTTTTAATTTTATTTTTTGAGCTATTCGATACTTAACTCCCCAAGAGCGGAATATTACTGTACAGATGTGCACACAAATGTATATTTTCAATTGTCAGACAATCTAAAACTGCATAATAACTTTATATACAACAGTTTGATCTGTTTTTAGCTTACTTGGTATATATTCAAATAAATATAACTGTTGCATTTGAACACAATTACCTTGAACGATGTTTATAGTTTGTGTCTATTATAAGGTAGCCACTCTTTCAAGTTTCTATGAAGAGTTCAAAGAAACCCAATTAATAATCAAACAGACTAATTTACAATGAAACGATATTTATTTTTAATCAGCTTTTTAGCAATTACTCTATCTATGATACAAGCACAAACCAATTCAATACATCAATTTAAAGTAACAGATATCAACGGAGAGTTGTTTGATATGTCGTCTTTGAAAGGGAAGAAAGTTTTGGTAGTTAATACAGCATCTAAATGTGGATTAACCCCACAGTTTGAACAGTTGCAAGAATTGTATGAGAAATATAAAGATAGCGGATTTACCATTGTTGGATTTCCTGCCAACGACTTCATGAATCAGGAACCAGGTAGCAGATCAGAAATAAAATCTTTTTGCACTCAAAACTATGGAGTTACTTTTAAAATGATGGATAAAGTAAGCACCAAAGGAGAAGATCAGTCTCCAATTTATCAATGGCTTACTCAGAAATCTAAAAATGGAGTCAAAGACTCTAAAGTTACTTGGAATTTTCAGAAATATTTGATTGATGAAGATGGGAAGTTGATCGATTTTTTATCGCCCAAAGAAAGTCCGATGAGCGATAAGATAATAGACTGGATAAAAGGTGATTAAAGATTAATTGTAAATGATTAATT
>CAZUHZ010000019.1:16148-18778 GCA_964620895.1 uncultured Dysgonomonadaceae bacterium
GATTAATTGTAAATGATTAATTAATGCATATTCCCAACCACGAAATGAGGATGGATATATGAATAGCTTTATATGCGAAATGAGAAGTATATGATTAGTAGCAGAAATCATTAACCATTTATCATTTTTAGTGCATCATCCTAGCCACAAGTTCCCTTAACAGCTCCCCATTGGTTGTAAGCGGTGGATTGTCAAGACCTTTAGATTTTGCATCAAAAATTCGCAACTGCGATATAATCTCCAATACCTCATTCACATTGTAGTTGCGTAGTCCTGCCATATAATCTTGCGTCATAAAGGTGCTCCTAAAATTTAGAGCCTTCATTACACCCTGCTCCGATCTGTTTGGCAGCCAAAAACATTCAACTAGATTGTTGAAATAATAGATAAAGGCGTTTAAAGTCATAATCAACGGATTGTTCTTTTGATTCTTATCAAAATACTCTACAATTCTAAAAGCTTTGGCTCTATCTTTATTGGCTATGGCTTTTATCAACTCAAAGTTGTTGTAATCCTTACTGATACCTATGTTTTCCTCTATAATCTCTGCAGTTATTCGTGGTTGTTTACCAGAAAGTACCACTTGAAGCTTTTCGAGCTCTTGTACCAATTTGCTCAAATCGTTGCCAATATAGTCAACTAGCATTTGTGTGGACTTAGCATCTATCTGAAAACCTCTATCACGGTAATATGAAGTAATGAAAGCAGGTATTTTATTTTCGTAAAGCCTTTTCGACTCAAAAATAATTCCCACCTTATCAATTGCTTTCACTATTGTCCTTCGTCCATCTACAGTGCCATGCTTGTAATTGATAATCAGAATGGTACTTTTAAGAGGTTTCTTAGCATAATGCTCCAACAGCTCAAAGTTGTTAAGTCTTTGCGCCTCCTTCACAATCACAACTTGATAATCTGACATCATTGGATAGCGTTGGCAAGTAGATATGATAGTTCGCACATCAGCATCTTCTCCATAAAAAACACTTTGGTTGAAATCACGCTCTGTTTCAGATAAAATCATTTTATCCATCATGTTGGTCAAATCATCAATAAAGAATGATTCATCGCCCATGAACAAGTATATTGGCTTGAACGATTTTTTTAGTATTTCGCTACGTACTAAACTATATGAAGCAAATTTCGCCATAAAATAAATCTATTTTATTAGATAATATATCAAGTTATTACTACCAGTCAAAACGTAAATGTTTTACAGTAGAGCCTCTATTAATAAGGGTTGAAAGTGACTTAATGCCAATTTTCACATGTTCTTCTACATAAGAATCTGTAATCAACTTATCGCTCTCATCAGTTTTTACACCCGACGAAATCATAGGTTGGTCTGTTATTAATAATAATGCACCAGTAGGTATGCGATTGGCAAAGCCGCAAGTAAGCAAAGTGGCTGTTTCCATATCCACTGCCATGGTGCGTACTTTACGGAGATAATTTTTAAATTCGTCATCGTATTCCCAAACACGTCTATTGGTTGTGTAAACAGTACCTGTCCAATAGTCTTTGCCAAAATCTCTGATATTGGATGATACAGCACGCAAAAGACTAAATGCGGGAAGTGATGGCACCTCTGGTGGCAGATAGTCATTGGAGGTTCCTTCGCCCCTAATAGCCGCAATAGGAAGTATATAATCGCCCAATTTATTGTCTGATTTCAGCCCACCACACTTACCTAAAAAAAGCACAGCTTCAGGTTTCACTGCACTTAGCAAATCCATAATAGTTGCTGCATTTGCGCTACCCATACCAAAATTGATAATTGTAATTCCATTTGCTGAGGCATTTGACATATTGCCATCTAAACCTATAATAGGAACTTGAAAATGATCTGCAAATATCTCAACGTAGTTTTGGAAGTTTGTCAACAGAATATGTTTTGAAAAATCCTTCAACTTTCTTTTAGTATAGCGGGGCAACCAATTCTCTACTATTTCTTGTTTGGTTCTCATAATTACTCTATTTTTGTCTTACCTACTGTTTCAGTATATTATTATTTAAACAAAGATACAATATGTTGCAATTAAACTTGCCTAAATTCGAACCAAAATTGAAGAAAGCTGAAGGATCTTTTCTAATTTTCGACCAAATAAGAAAAAAATATCTCATGCTGACTCCTGAAGAATGGGTAAGACAAAGCTTCATAAACTATCTAATCAACCACAAAGGGTATCCACTTTCTCTTATGGAAAATGAAGCGATGATAAAGCTCAATAACATGACTCGCAGATGCGATACAGTGGTTTACAACAACAGGCTCCAACCACTAGTAATTGTAGAATACAAACGACCAGAAGTGGCAATAAACCAAGAAGTGTTTGATCAAATAGTGAGATACAATATCGTTTTAAGAGTAGATTATCTAATTGTATCAAACGGACTAGTTCACTTTTGCTGCAAAATAAACTATACGGATCAGAGCTACAGTTTTTTAGAGACTATTCCTGAATATAATGAGTTGTGAGGAACACACAACGTTTCAGTTTTGTTTATTACGAAAATAGGCAATAGCTCATCCCTCACTCGTTCTACTATTAACCTACACTTATTAGAGTTATCAGCTTTTACAATTGATTACACCTAAAAGTGATTTGTGCTATCTCCTTTCACCAATGATT
>CAZUHZ010000019.1:18878-19942 GCA_964620895.1 uncultured Dysgonomonadaceae bacterium
CTCCTTTCACCAATGATTTTACCCATACTTGATAGTAACTATCTCTTATCACAAAAGATTATGTCTAAAAGCGCAATGCACTATCTCCCCACACCACAGTAGTTAAAAGGCTCTGCAAATGCTGCACCCCTTTACCCGCAAAGGTTTAGTAACGTTGCAAATGCAAAGGCTCTTCACCCTTACAGATTTTCCTATTCTGCAAATGCAGAGGAGCTTTACCCAAGCAGGTTTTTGAGCTTTGCATTTGCAGAGACATAAAACCTGCAGAGGTGAGTGCTCTTTGCAAACGCAATAGTAATAAATCTTTAGAGGTCAGTCAGTACTTCACTTGCAAAACACTATCTCCTTCATGATAATTGGAGTAAAAGAAGTGCGAAACATCATATATTCTATTAAAAAAGGAGTAAAGTGTCAGAACTAATAGCTTTATCAGCAGGATATTATAGAAAGATGTTACAAACAAGGTATGTATTCTTTTGCAGTTAGAAGTTAGCTGTCGCAAACACGTTTATATTCTTTTGCAATTTGGGGAAGGGAATGAGGGGGATTACTGGTTTCTTTTGTGATTAATGTAATTTTATAGATTGGAGCAGATATATTTGTCAAAATGAAAACAACATAATTGGATGACAAAACTAAATTAAGTAATTTTGAAAAACACAAGCCTTAGTTTATTACTTTTTATATCGAAAAAGGAAATATGTAAAAACATTGATTATCTTAGCAGATAAATTACTCTGACAACATAAACAGAATTCAATAAAAAATTAAAGTTTAAATAAACCAAGGTGCGAGTCAAGATGCAAAATACCTATCAAAATTAAAATAACAAAATCAACAAAAAATAAAAATGAGTTTTAATCCTGATTTACAATACCGTTGTACAATAATAAGAGGGAAGTCTATATCACGAATGGATGACTACCTTCCAATATACGCTCAAATACTTGATGAAATTTGTCCTATTCCAGCAAAAGAGTTTAGTGCATCTTTTGATAAGAAACTGTCGCATTATTTTAAAGATGATGACAAAACAATTAAAAATCATCGTACTGAAAATGTTG
>CAZUHZ010000020.1:0-19350 GCA_964620895.1 uncultured Dysgonomonadaceae bacterium
CTTAAACCCTCCAGAACTATGAAAACAAAACTATTATCAATGTTAACCCTACTACTTTTACTAGGTGTAGGATTAACAACTTGCGACAAAGTTAAAGATGAAGATCTTCAAGAAACAGCAACTCAAATTATTTCTACCATTCAGTATGCTGGTGACGTGGATGTAACAGTAAACGACCACATTGCCACACTAAGCGGAGTAGTAGAAGACGAAGCTACTAAACAAAAAATAGGATCTTCGGTAATGGCAGTAGAAGGAATTAAATCGGTAACAAACAACATAACAGTTGTACCGCCTGCTCCAGTAATAGAAGAGCCTGTAGAAGAAAAACCAAGCGATCAATTGATTGTTGCTACTCGTAAAGGCAAGCTGAACATTCACAGCAAACCAGGAGTGCAAGAGCTTGTGCTAGCAGTGGTTGACAAGGGTGAAACTTTGACGCTACTAGAAAAAGTAAACGACATGTGGTGGCTTGTCAAAACAGAAAGTGGCTTGGAAGGATATTGCTATTCTCCTTATTTGGAGGAGCAGTAGGAGAAAAATTATTATTGAATGCATAAAAAAAGAGTGTCTATTAATAGGCACTCTTTTTTTATTATACACTAAACACTAAGACATTAATTATTCTCAGGACGTAGTTTTCGCACTACAGCACCAGTTCTCCACATCTCACTCTCGCGCAATTCTTTCAACTCTTTCTCCAATCCTTCGCGGTAGTCAGGTTTTGAATTGGTGTCAATAGAACGTTGTGCTTCGTTGCCTGATGCAACTTCTTTATACAATTTCTCGAAAACTGGTTTTGTTGCATCGTGAAAAGGAGTCATCCAATCTAATGCACCACGTTGAGCAGTTGTTGAGCAGTTGGCATACATCCAGTCCATACCGTTCTCAGCAAAGAGTGGCATCAAAGATTGTGTCAACTCTTCAACAGTTTCGTTGAACGCCTCAGATGGAGTGTGTCCATTCTCGCGCAACACCTCATATTGTGCAAGCAACAAACCTTGAATTGCACCCATCAATGTGCCACGTTCACCCGTTAAGTCAGAAAAAACTTCACGTTTGAAAGTAGTTTCAAACAAATAACCCGATCCTACACCAATTCCCAATGAAACTGCGCGGTCATACGCTTTGCCTGTAGCATCTTGAAAAATAGCATAACTTGAATTTAATCCTCTATCCTCTAAAAACATTCTACGCAGGCTTGTTCCAGAACCCTTTGGTGCAACTAATATTACATCTACATCGGCAGGAGGAATGATACCTGTTCTCTCTTTATAAGTGATACCAAATCCATGTGAAAAGTACAAAGCTTTGCCAGGAGTTAAATGTTTTTTTACTGTGGGCCAAACCTCAATTTGAGCAGCATCAGATAATAGGTATTGAATGATAGTACCACGCTTGCATGCCTCTTCAATTTCGAAAAGAGTTTCTCCAGGAACCCATCCATCATCAATAGCTTTTTGCCATGTTTTACTCTCTTTGCGCTGTCCTACAATTACGTTGAATCCATTGTCACGCAGATTGAGCGACTGTCCAGGTCCTTGAACACCATAGCCAATTACTGCAATGGTTTCGTCTTTTAGTGTTTCTTGTGCCTTCTTTAACGGAAACTCGTCGCGGGTTACTACATTTTCTTCTACCCCGCCAAAATTCATTTTTGCCATTTTATTTATATTTACTGTTATTATTAAATTGTATATTAATCAATTATTGTTTTCGCTTTTTCTAAATCTATCAGTGCACGACGTGCAAGTAAATCACTCAATCGCTCTACCTTCGATTTTGTAATTGCTACCCTACCCGATCGAATAAACTGTAAAACCCCTGTACTTTCACTCAACTCATCGAAAAGAAGTTGTGTCTCGGCATAGTGCCCCGTTTTTTGAATAATAGTAGAGTGGTCGCTCACATCCAAAATGCGCGCATTATGTTTGCGTAGAAGTTCTTCAACGCTACTTGTAGCAACAAGTTTTTCTGTCTCTATCTTGTACAATGCAATCTCTTGATGCACCAACTCATCATCTATGTTATAGTATGCTTTGAGCACATCTACGCGCTTATCAATCTGTTTTACCAGCTTTTTCATTGTATCTTCATCTCTAGCCCAAGCTGTAATAGTGAATTTGTGAATACCACTAATAGCAGAGGGGGAAACAGATAGAGTTTCTATATTTATCTGCCTGCGCGTGAAGATTGCTGTTATCTGACTTAATACTCCTACTACGTTTTCAGAGAACACTGTGATGGTATATAATGTTTTTTCTTGCATAATTTATGTTGTTTAATATTTATTTTTCGTCTGGTCTATTTTCTATAAACTATGTCCGTTACCTAGAATAATATCACTAACACTGCCTCCAGCAGGCACCATAGGGAAAACCATACCTTTGGTTTCTACTTCCACTTCTAGCAAATACGCTCCGTCGTGTTCAAGCATTTCGGCTATGGCTTCGTTCAAATCTTCTCTCTCTACAACTTTGCGCCCTTTAATCTTATAGGCATCAGCAATCTTTATAAAGTCTGGATTGTGCATTTGGGTTTCAGAGTATCGTTCGTCGAAGAACATCTCTTGCCATTGGCGCACCATACCAAGATAGTTATTATTCAACAATATAATTTTCACTGGAATATTGTATTCCATAATAGTTCCAAACTCCTGAATGGTCATTTGCAAACCACCATCACCAACAAATATACAAACAGTTCTGTCGGGAGCTCCATATTTTGCGCCAATTCCTGCTGGTAGTCCAAATCCCATTGTTCCCAATCCTCCAGAGGTAACAACACTACGCGACTGGGTGAATTTGAAGTAACGTGTTGCCATCATTTGGTTTTGACCAACATCAGTTACACAAATTGCTTTATTGTCAGTTGCTTCACTCACCTTGTTTATTACCTCTCCCATTTTAAGAGGACCTGTTTCAGAGTAGAGCTCCTTGTTAATAATACAATCGTGCTCTTTTTTATCACACGCTCTGAATTCGGCTAGCCACTCTGGGTGTGAATTATTTTTCAACAACTCTGTTGTCATTGGCAATGTATATTTAGCATCGCCCAATACCTTCACCGTTGTTTTCACATTTTTGTCAACCTCAGCCCTGTCTATATCAAAATGAATAACTTTCGCCTGTTTTGCATAAGTGTTTAGGTCGCCCGTTACACGGTCGTCAAAACGCATCCCTATTGCAATTAACACATCACATTCATTTGTTTTTATATTTGGACCAATATTGCCATGCATCCCCAGCATACCACAATTTAGTGGATGATCGGTTGGCATAGCAGAAAGCCCTAATATAGTCCAAGCAAACGGAATTTGAGCTTTTTCTAAAAATGCAGCTAACTCTTTTTCTGCATTTCCAAGTATTACGCCCTGCCCTATTAGTGCAAATGGTTTCTTTGCGTTGTTGATTAGTTCTGCAGCCTCAGCAATATGCTCTTTTGATGGAGTTGGTACGGGTCGGTAGCTACGAAGAGATGTCTTTTTCTCATAACTATACTCGCATGTTGCTATTTGTGCATCTTTAGAAAAGTCTAGTACCACTGGACCAGGACGACCACTTGATGCAATATAAAAAGCACGCGACACTGCCCAAGCTACATCTTCGGCTCTACGAATTTGATAAGCCCATTTTGTAACTGGCAACGACACTCCAATAACATCTGCTTCTTGAAAAGCATCTGTGCCTAAGAGTGGCGATGCTACTTGCCCTGATATAACAACCAATGGTGTGCTATCCATCATTGCGTCGGTGAGACCAGTTATAGTATTAGTTGCACCAGGTCCCGATGTTACCAAAGCAACCCCCACCTTCTTTGATACGCGTGCATATCCTTGTGCTGCATGTACAGCACCTTGCTCGTGACGGGCAAGAATATGGTTCATTTTATCTTTCTTATCATAAAGAGCATCAAAAACCGGCATAATAGCACCTCCAGGGTAACCAAACAATGTGCTTACTCCTTCGTGTATCAACGATTGTATCAATGCTTCACTACCAGTCATAACTGTTGTTTCTGTCTTTGTTACTGTTTCTGTCTTTACTTCTTCCATATCAATTAACTATTTAGAGTTTGATAACTTTTCTTTTTTACCTCGATTTCATTTTTTATTTCTTAATCTTCAATTATTCTAACAGCACCCAAATCTGCTGAGCTTACAAAACGTGCATAAACTTGTAGTGCAGGAGACACCTTTCTATCTCGTACAGGTTTAAAGGCATTCTTGCCTTTATTGTATTCTGCTTTTCTACGTTCTTCTAGTTCCTCATCAGTGATTCTGAGATTGATAGTCCGATTGGGGATATCTATATCGATTATGTCATTATCTTTCACCAATCCAATAGCACCACCAGCAGCGGCTTCGGGTGAAACATGACCAATGGATAGCCCAGATGTACCTCCAGAGAATCGACCATCGGTAATTAATGCGCATTTCTCACCTAAATGTTTTGCTTTTATATACGATGTAGGGTAAAGCATCTCTTGCATACCAGGACCCCCTTTCGGACCTTCGTAAGTAATCACTACTACATCGCCTGCATTCACGTCATCACGCAAAATTGCATCGCATGCATCGTCTTGCGAATGAAAGACGCGAGCTTTACCACTAAACTTCCATATACTCTCATCTACTCCTGCTGTTTTGACAACACATCCATCTAGTGCAATATTACCTTTTAGCACAGCCAATCCACCATCTGCGGTATAAGCATGCTCTACAGAACGGATACAACCATTTTCTCTGTCCACATCAAGCGTGTCAAATACTTTGTTTTGTGAACCCATTACTAAATTAAACTCCCTACCAGGAGCAGATTTGTATATACGCTCTGCTTCTTTATCTATATTATCTATATTTAAATTGTACTTTTCTAATGCTTCAGACAATGTCATTCTATCGACACGATTAACAGAAGTATCTATCAGTCCAGCATCAGCCAATTGCTTCACAATATTCAATATACCTCCTGCACGGTTCACATCTTGAATATGATACTTCTCGCTATTAGGTGCAACTTTACATACACAAGGAACCTTTGTTGACAAGTAATTAATATCGTCCATCGTGAAATCTACCTTTGCTTCGTTGGCTATAGCCAAAAGGTGTAAAATAGTATTGGTTGACCCACCCATAGCAATATCTACTGTCATGGCATTCATAAATGCAGCCTTAGTAGCAATGTTGCGAGGAAGAACAGTTTCGTCTTCATCAAAGTAGTAAGCTTTTGCGCTTTCCACAATCTGTTTTGCAGCATCAACAAATAGCTGTTTGCGATTGACATGAGTGGCAAGAATAGTTCCATTTCCTGGTAATGCCAAACCAATTGCTTCATTCAAGCAGTTCATTGAGTTGGCTGTAAACATACCAGAACAAGAACCACATGTAGGACAAGCCAATTTTTCTATTTGTGCAAGTCGTTCATCAGAAATAGAACTATCAACAGCACCTACCATTGCATCTACTAAGTCTATTTGCTCACCATCCATTTCTCCAGCTTCCATGGGTCCACCCGACACAAATATGGTTGGGATATTCAATCGCATTGATGCCAACAACATTCCAGGTGTAATTTTATCGCAATTGCTTATACAAACCATTGCATCCACTTTGTGACCATTGATCATATATTCTATTGAGTCGGCTATCAAATCACGCGAAGGTAGTGAATAGAGCATACCATCGTGTCCCATAGCAATACCATCATCAATAGCAATGGTATTAAACTCAGCAGCAAAGCAACCCAGTTTTTCTATCTCATGCTTCACCATCTGACCAATGTGATGTAGATGTACATGTCCAGGAACAAATTGAGTAAACGAGTTAACCACAGCAATCAAAGGCTGCCCCATTTGCTCATCCTTCATACCATTGGCGCGCCAAAGCGCTCTTGCGCCTGCCATTCGTCTGCCCGATGTGCTGGTGTAGCTATTCAGGCGTTTCTTTCTATTTCGTTCTTCTCTTTTAGCTTGTTGCTCTTTAGAGTTTTCTGTCTTATTCATTGTTGTATTTTTTTTCTGGGGTAGTGTAGCTCCTGCTACACTCTTTTTTCACGAGGAGTGGGAGCTCTGCGCCCCAGACTATTTCAATATGTAATTTACAATCCATTCGCCCACTTCACTTGTAGTGCTAGGTGTTTCGTCATTAGCAATGTCGCTTGTTACTATTCCTTCATCCATGCTAGCTGCTACTGCTTTGCGAATAAAAGCTCCCTCTTCTGGCAATTCAAATGCATACTCAAACATCAGTGCAGCCGAAAGGATTGCCGCCAACGGATTGGCTATATTTTTGCCAGCAGCTTCTGGATAAGAACCGTGGATGGGTTCAAAAACCGAAGTATGCAATCCTATAGAAGCAGAGGGTAGCATACCCAACGAACCTGTTATCACAGATGCTTCATCGGTAAGAATATCGCCAAAAAGATTCTCTGTTACCATTACATCAAAGCTCTTGGGCCATTGAATAATGCGCATAGCAGCATTATCCACAAACATATACTCTGTTTCCACTTCTGGATATTGTGGTGCAATCTCTTGGGCTATTTGTCGCCACAGACGAGATGTTGCAATAACATTGGCTTTGTCCACCACTGTTACCTTCTTACGACGCGTCATGGCAAACTTATAAGCAAGATGCAAAATACGTTCTATCTCTTCTCGTGTATAAACACATGTGTCGTAAGCAGTATTTCCATCTTCGCTACGTCCTTGGGGGCGACCAAAATACATACCGCCCGTTAATTCGCGAATACACATAAAATCTGCTCCTTCAACTATTTCTGCACGAAGTGGAGATTTATGAAGCAGAGATGGAAATGTAGTAATTGGTCGAATATTGGCAAAGAGCCCCAAATCTTTACGCATCTTCAACAAACCTTGTTCGGGCCGAACTTTTGCCGATGGGTCGTTGTCATATTTGGGTGCGCCAATGGCTCCAAACAACACTGCATCAGATTGCATACACAACTCATGGGTGGCCCTGGGGTATGGATCGCCCGTTTCGTCTATAGCACAAGCACCCACACTTGCATACGAATATTCCAACGTGTGGTTATACTTTTTGCAAATTGCTTTGGTCACAGCCAATGCTTGCTCCGTAATTTCGGGTCCTATTCCATCTCCAGGTAATACTGCTATTTTTAGTTTCATATTTTCTATTTTGACACCTTCTACAAAAGGCTTATTGTTTTTACTTAACGTTCATATAATCTAACTGTTACAACTATACACATTTTATAAAGTAATCATTTCAACTCTCAATAATGTTCAACATTTTCATTGTTGCTTTTACTGCAGCCACTGTTTGGTCAATGTCCAATCCGCGAGTTTTAAATGTTTTTCCATTAAACTTCCATGTAATTATTGTTTGCACAAAAGCATCAGTTCTTCCCCCAGGGGGAATTACAACGGAGTAGTCCAATAGTTCAGGAGTTGGTTTATTGAGCTTTGCGTAAATCTTATACATTGCTTTCGAAAAAGCATGATATTGTCCATCACCTACCGCTGTTTGTTGATACACCTCGCCTTTTATCGATATTTTTACTGTTGCAGTTGGTCTCAATCCATCAGCTAGAGCAAACGAATAGTTAAGCATCTCTATGTCGGTATCCTCTATATTGTTTTTCAACACATCAGATACAATGTAGGGTAACTCATCCAACGTCACAACCTCTTTTTTGTCGCCCAACTGTATGATTCGCGCTGTTACTCTCTCCATCGACTTTTCGTCGAGTTCAATACCCAGTGACTGCAAATTATTGATGATATTGGCTTTGCCCGAAGTCTTCCCAAGCGCATACTCCCTAGCTCTATCAAATCGTTCGGGGCTCAAGTTGCTGTGATACAATTTGTTTTTATTATCTCCATCAGCATGAATACCTGCCACTTGTGTAAAAACATTTTCACCAATGATGGGCATGTTTTTAGAAATACGAACGCCCGAATAGCTCTCAATCACTTTACTTACATAGTAAACCTTGTTTTCATTGATATTTGTCTGGAGCTTCAAATGATCGTGAATGAGTGCTACCACACTTGTAAGAGAAGCATTTCCTGCTCGTTCGCCCAATCCATTCATTGTTACATGCACACCTTTTGCACCCATCTTAAGGGCTTCATATACATTGGCTACCGCCAAGTCATAATCGTTGTGTGCATGAAAATCGAAGTGAAGTTGTGGGTAGCGAGCTACCATTTTACTTATATACTCTTTTGTTTTATCAGGATTGAGGATGCCCAATGTATCGGGTAGCATAAAGCGGCGAATGGGTAGATGTTGTAACTTGTCCATCAAAGTGAAGACATACTCTTCAGAATCGCTCATTCCATTCGACCAGTCTTCCAAATAGATATTTACCGTAACGCCCATCTCTTGTGCATTGGCAATCACCTCTTCAATTTTTGCGAGATGCTCTTCAACTGTCTGTTTCAATTGATATTTACAGTGTTTGAGTGAACCTTTACACAATAAGTTAATTACTTTACAACCAGCGCCTGTTATCCAATCCAAAGAGATGCGTCCGTCAACAAATCCCAACACCTCTATTTTATCGATGTATCCGTTTGCTTCTGCCCACTTTGCAATTTTACGTATAGCCTCATATTCACCATCCGAAACTCTTGCTGAAGCCACCTCAATGCGATCTACTCGCACCACTTCTAGTAAGAGTCGAGCAATGCTCACTTTCTCTTGCACAGCAAAAGAGACTCCCGAAGTTTGCTCGCCGTCACGCAGCGTTGTGTCCATTATTTCTATCATACCTTATTGTCTTGTTTTTGTAAAAAACGGAGAATCATTAATAACTATATACTCGTTGTTGTTCGTACTCCTCTATTTTCTTTTTGTTTGACAATAGGAAATCAATATCATCTAACCCATTCAAAAGACAATCTTTTTTATATGGGGTGATATCAAATAACTCGCTTTCGTCAGACACATTGTTTGTTATCGTTTGGTTTATCAAATCAACTGTAACTGTTGTTGCAGGATTTTGCTCAATATCTTTGAACAGTTTTTGTAAAAACACTTCACTTATTACGATAGGCAAGATGCCATTGTTCAATGCATTGTTTTGAAATATATCGGCAAAAAAGCTCGACACAATCACTTTGAAGCCATAACCGCCCAATGCCCAAGCTGCATGTTCGCGACTAGAGCCGCTACCAAAGTTTTTACCCGCTACCAACACTTCACCCGAGTAGGTAGAATCGTTTAACACAAAGTCTGTTTTTGGAGCACCATCTTTATGATAACGCCAATCGGCAAAAAGATTATCACCAAAACCTTCTCGTGTAGTGGCTTTAAGAAATCGTGCGGGTATTATTTGATCGGTATCCACATTCTCTATTGGAAGTGGCACGCATGTTGATGTTAGTTCTTTAAATTTTTCCATATTGATAGTTATATCAAAGTTTTTCGTTAAAGGAATGACTATCTTTAGTCTGTAATTATAATTTTATTTTAAAAAAGTAGGGTTAGTTATTTTACCAGTTACAGCGGCAGCGGCAGCCACAAGTGGTCCTGCCAAAATGGTGCGCGAACCAGGTCCTTGACGCCCCTCAAAGTTTCTATTGGATGTCGATACAGCATATTTGCCTGCTGGTATTTTATCTTCGTTCATTGCCAAACATGCTGAGCAACCTGGCTGACGAAGTTCGAAACCTGCTTCATTCAATATCTTGTCTAAGCCTTCGGCTTCTATCTGTTTGCGCACCTTCCAACTTCCAGGCACTAACCATACTATTATATTGTCAGACTTTTTCTTGCCTTTTATATACTCTGTAAACAAGCGAAAATCTTCGATTCGTCCATTAGTACAACTACCTAAGAATACATAGTCAATTGATTTTCCCTCCAACTTTTCGCCCGAGGAAAAGCCCATATATTTCAATGAGTTTTCAAATGATTTCTTTCCAGACTCATCAATATCCTCAATCGATGGGATAGTACCATCAATAAACATTCCCATACCTGGATTAGTACCATAAGTAATCATGGGCCTTATTTTCGATGCATCGTAAGTCACCTCTTTGTCAAACTTAGCTCCTTCGTCGCTCTTCAAAGTCTTCCAATAAGCCAATGCTTTGTCCCAGTCTTTACCTTTTGGAGCAAATTCACGACCGTTTATATAGTCAAATGTAGTCTCGTCGGGTGCAATCAAACCACCGCGTGCTCCCATCTCTATGCTCAGGTTGCACATTGTCATACGTGCTTCCATAGATAAGCTGCGGATAGCTTCACCAGCATACTCAACAAAATAACCAGTAGCACCACTCGTAGAAAGTTGAGAAATCATGTACAGTGCCAAATCTTTTGCCCCAACCATTGGATTCAATTTTCCTTCAAAATTAACCCTCATAGTTTTAGGGCGTGTTTGCAAGATGCACTGCGATGCCAATACCATCTCCACTTCGCTTGTACCAATACCAAAAGCAATTGAGCCAAAAGCTCCATGCGTAGAGGTATGACTGTCGCCACACACAATAGTCATGCCTGGCTGAGTATATCCATTTTCAGGACCAATAACGTGTACAATGCCATTCTTGGAGTGTCCCAGTCCGTAGTGCGTTAGTCCAAACTCTTCAGCATTTTTTGCCAATGTATCTACCTGCAAGCGCGATATAGCATCCTTTATAGGACTTTCTTGCCCCATAGTTGGAATATTATGATCGGCTGTCAAAATTGTTTGCTGTGGACGAAATACCTTCAGTCCCCTTTTGCGTAAACCCGAAAACGCTTGTGGACTTGTCACTTCGTGACACAAGTGTCGGTCTATATATAGTTGTGTAGGTCCGTCTTCTACGGTAGTCACAACATGATTGTCCCAAATTTTATCAAATAATGTTTTCATATTTTATTCTGTTCGCTCATTGCGTTTATTATTTATTTTAATCCACAAATTTATTCACAGCGTCCACAAAGGCTTCTACCGATGCCGATACAATATCTGTATTGGCTGAAAAACCATAGTATAAATTTCCCTTATGTTCCACTTGCATATGAACCTTCCCAACATCATCGCTACCGCGATTAATGGCTTGGATAAGGAACTCCTCTATCAATACTTCTCTTCTTATAATTTCTTTCACAGCTTTGATAGCTGCATCAACTGGCCCGTTACCACTAGCCGAAGCCTCAAAGTGTTCGCCCGCTATATCTAAACCAATGCTAGCTACATTTCGCAGTCCAATTCCGCTTGTTACTTGCAAATAATCTATTTTAATTCTGGTAGTTGAAGACTCTCGTCCTACCAACTTCAAGATATCTTCGTCTTTAATATCTTTTTTCTTATCAGCAAGGGTTAAGAATTTATCATAAACAACGTCAAGCTCTTCATTGTTTAGCTTCACGCCCAATATGGTGAGTCTGCTTTTTAGTGCAGCTCTTCCACTACGTGCCGTCAAAATGATGGAGCTATCATCAATTCCCACATCTTTAGGACTGATTATCTCGTAAGTTTCCACATTTTTCAACACTCCATCTTGGTGAATACCCGATGAGTGAGCAAAAGCATTTCTACCTACAATAGCCTTGTTAGGCTGAATGGGCATATTCATAAGGCTAGACACCATTCGACTTGTAGAGTAAATTTTCTCTGTATTTATATTAGTTTCAAATCCCAATTCTTTGTGACTTTTAAGTGCCATCACCACCTCTTCTAGAGCACTATTGCCTGCTCGTTCGCCAATACCATTAATGGTTACCTCTACCTGACGTGCCCCATTTATTACACCCGATAGTGTGTTGGCAGTAGCCATACCTAAGTCTTGGTGACAATGTGTAGAAAGAATAGCATTCTTAAGGTCAACATTGTCAATCAAATATTTTATTTTAGCTCCATATTCGTGAGGCAGACAATAACCTGTAGTGTCGGGTATGTTGATTACAGTAGCACCAGCATTCACTGCAGCTTGCACTACGCGCGCTAAATATTCATTTTCGGTACGTCCAGCATCTTCAGCATAAAATTCTACATCGTCCACAAAATTGCGAGCATAAGTAACTGCTTTGATGGCACGTTGTATAATCTCTTCGCGATTCGATTTAAATTTATACTTAATATGAGGATCCGATGTGCCAATACCCGTATGAATACGTTTACGTTTGGCATATTTAAGCGATTCGGCTGCCACTTCAATGTCCTTCTCTACGGCACGAGTAAGCGCACATATCACGGGCCAAGTAACAGCTTTAGATATCTCTACTATGGAATTAAAATCTCCAGGACTCGATATAGGGAACCCTGCTTCAATCACATCCACACCAAGTATTTCTAGTGCTTTAGCAACTTCAATTTTTTCAATCGTGTTTAACTGGCACCCTGGCACTTGTTCTCCGTCACGCAATGTTGTGTCAAAAACATAAATTCTTTCCATACTATTTTCTAAGTTTTGTTTGAAATAAAAAAACCTTTCTCACTATGGTGAGAAAGGTTTTTATAAATGTCTTTTTTAGCTATAACTTATCATACATTCCTATCTCACCTGCTGAGTCAATCCCAGAAGTAGAATAATAGAAATAATAACGACATTGTTAAATTGCTTGTTCATCTGATAATTCTTATTTTGTAATCACAAAGAAATAGTAAATATTCGATATAACAAAACTTTTAGATGTTTTTCTTTGAAAAAGATTTCATTTTGATACAACTTTGGTCTTTATACAGTGCAAACTGAAAGCAAACCACCCTTTTTCAAAGGTTTTTAAAAATCAATTATCTTTTTCTCTTTAAAAGTGTTGGTATCTCACTTGGTTCTTTTGCAACTGGCACACCAGCAGCTTCAAAAGCTGCAATTTTCTCTTCTGCCGTTCCACCACTGCTCGATATAATTGCTCCGGCATGACCCATTTGTTTGCCAACAGGAGCAGATTGCCCAGCAATAAATGCAGCTACAGGTTTTGTTATATATTTCTTTATATATTCTGCAGCTTGCTCTTCAGCATCTCCACCAATCTCACCAATTAGCACAATAGAGTCGGTGTCGGGATCATTCTCAAACATATCAAGTAACTCCTTGTAATATAGTCCAACAACAGGATCGCCACCTATACCAATAGCAGTTGACTGCCCCATTCCATTTTCAGTAAGGTTGTAAACTACCTCATAAGTAAGTGTTCCACTTCTACTGATAACCCCCGTACCACCTTGTTTAAAAATATTGGCAGGCATAATTCCAACCAAACTCTTATCAGGAGTTATAAGTCCAGGGCAATTAGGACCTAACAAGAAAGATCCTTGCCTGTTAATAAAATTGTAAGCACTTATTACATCCAACGTTGGCACACCTTCTGTAATACATACAATTAGTTTTACACCAGCTGCTGCTGCCTCCATCATTGCATCTTTTGCAAATGCAGCAGGCACAAAAATTATTGATGCGTTAGCGTCTGTTTCATTTACTGCATCTTGAACAGTATTAAATACAGGAATGCCATCTACCTTCTGACCTGCTTTACCTGGAGAGGTTCCGCCAACCACGTTTGTTCCGTAAATTTGCATTTTTGATGCATGAAATCCACCATCTCGTCCTGTAATTCCTTGGACAATTAGTCGTGTGTTTTTATCTATTAGGATACTCATATTTTCTGTTTTTAGAATCTAAGTTGTTAATATGAAATAAGTAAATTTGGAGCAGTTTATTGTTTTTCAGCCAATTCAACAGCTTTTCTTGTTGCTTCGCCCATAGTAGTAGCTACATTAAAATTGCTATCCTTCAACAATTCTCTACCTTCAGCCTCATTAGTCCCTGCAAGTCTTATTACAATAGGTATATCTGTTTTTATTTGCTTAAATGCTTCAAGCAAGCCATTAGCAACATCATCGCAACGCGTAATTCCACCAAATATATTTATTAAAACTACCTTCACATCTTTATCCGATAGTAATAGCTTCATTGCCTCAACCACTTTTGAAGGATTGGAGCTACCCCCAATATCTAAAAAATTAGAAGGGTTTCCTCCATACAGCTTAATCATGTCCATTGTAGTCATAGCCAAACCCGCACCATTTACCATACAACCAATATCTCCACCTAAATGCACATAACTAAACCCTGCCTCTTTTGCTTTCTCTTCTTTCTTCTCCTCTTCGGTTGGTTCAAATAGCTCTTTAATCTCTTTTTGACGAAAGAGCGCATTATCATCAAATGTCATTTTAGAGTCAATAGCCAACAACTTATTATCTGAAGTAAGAATCAGTGGATTGATCTCTGCCAACGATGCATCTTTCTCCACAAACAACTTATATAGTTTTTGAATAGCACTTCCGGCTTGTCGTACCAATTTGATATCATCAAAAAGGAGAAACCCAAATTGACGCGCCAGATAGTCGGGTATTCCAATCGAAGAATCAATCGCAATTTTATCAATTTTATCAGGAGTTGTGCGAGCCACCTCTTCAATGTCCACACCACCCTCTTTACTCAACATCAACATTGTAGATTTCGTGTTTCTATCAATAACAAAACCAACATAATACTCAGCTTTGATATCCACAGCCTTAGCTATCAAAACTCTATCTACTGTAAATCCTTTGATATCCATGCCAAGAATATTCCGAGTGTGTTTACGCACTTCATCAGCACTTTTGGCTAGTTTCACACCTCCAGCTTTTCCCCTTCCACCACTGTGTACTTGAGCTTTAACTACAACTGCCTCATGTCCCATTTTCTCAAAAGCCTCATTAGCCTCATCAACAGTGTGACACAAGTAAGCAGTGTTAACTGGAACTCCGTAATCTGCAAAAATATCTTTTGCTTGATACTCATGAATTTTCATATATGCTACTGTTTTATTTGAATAAATTAATTTACTATTGTAAGCAAAAATAAACATTATAATCCACAAAAGAGGGCTAATTATATAATTTAACCCACATTATTCACATTTTTAGTTCCAACATAAATGATGTGAGTAAAATGCTACAGATATAGACGTTGCTACATAATTTTATAGTGAGTGATATAATAATAATTATTTTAGAACCCTGCGAAAATTTATGTAAGAATGAACGTAAAGATAAAAGCAAAAATTACGTTTATATGAGGTAGGTTCTGTATGATACTTAACCAAGTTTTCTCTTTTAATTTACTCTTCTCATTAATCCCAAACAGACAAAAAATATTATCTTTGCATTAAATTAAGGGTATTGGTTTACTCTAACATGGTTTTTTTGATGAACAATTTTAAACAAAACTACAACTAATCAATGATTGAACTTACTCCAATAAAAAGCCAATATCCTCACTTTCACGCTCTAAATCTCCCAAGGGGATATTAGCAGATTTCCTGAACTAACATGCTTACAAAAGAATAAACAAAATGAACAAAAGAATTTTTATAAAAGAGTGGTTAGAATTGAAACCATACAGCAAGCAAGCTATAACAGATAGTTTTTATCTAAAAGTTTGCAACGATGTAAAAAAAACTATTACAACAAGTAGATACTCACTCTTTTTACAACAGTATTTAAATAAAAATGGTGTTAATTTATTAGCCTGTTTCTTAACCTCCTATCTCGAAGATCAAGTTTCAGAGACAAACATCTGGAAATCTTTTGTAAATGCGCATTTCAGATTATACAAAAAACAACTCCCTTTTTACAACCTTGACGAGTATTACGAGGATGAAGTTAATATTCAAGATATATCTTTTTTAATTTGGTATTTTATTTGCACCATACAAGATGAAGATTTTATTGACCCATTCAACGAATTTATAGCTGGAATTGCAGAGGAGATAATGGAAGTTTTTGATACTGCATGGGAGTTTGCTCCAGAGAACAATCAGCTCAAATCGCATTATGAAATTGACGAAAATGAAGATGATTATTATGTTGCACGCAATTTAATAGACACCATATTATTCGAAACATACCTCTTTTATCCCGACAGCGCATATAAGCTAATAAATAGCGAACTTGAAACAATTGAAGATAAGAAAGAAGATGATAATCTGATGCTATATATATACGAGAATAGAGACCACGCATTGCATAGCACACATACACATCTGCTTAGCTTTACTGGCAAAGAGTGGGCATCTGAGATATTAAGTAGCGGTCATGCACTTAAAAAGGACTTTTTAAATACTTCAAAAAAGATAACTGGTCTATTCTTATACAAGGGGCAGGACGAAAGCAATATCTATATCGAACATATTGCTTCTGGTAAAAAATTTGATGTAACAAAGAAATCATTTGACAATTCAGATTGGTTAAAAGAAGTGGATGAGATTTTGTTTATGGGTATTACTAAATGGAAAGGTAAGTGGTGGTTTTCTGGAGTGTTTTTTAAAGAATCATTTGATGCTGATATAATTTTAGACGAAAAAAACTCACTCATAAGTAGAGCGGCAGTCAATTTTTTGGATCACCAGGGAAGTGACACTGATGAACTGCTTGAAAAACATCTAGCAGCTTTCATGCAGTTCAATAATAACTCACAAATAGCTTTCTTACCTTCAGAAGACATTGAATGTTTTGTAAAAGAATACAATGATTTCTTTAATAAAACCTTAAACCTTACTGAAAAACAAATTAAAGAGACTATACAAAGAGCAAATGAAGATGGCTATTTTGGCTCAGAAATGGAACCTATAAACTTTGCAGAAGAATTCGAATCAGGTTTAGTATTCTTCAATCCAAAAAGCGGATGCGAAATTGCAATGAGTGTTAACTCAGCTTTTCCTTCAGCATCAAATCCCTTTTACGATGAAGAGCTCAGTGATGAACATATAGTGCGTTTATTAACAGATGATAGTTTATCAACCGAATTAGCCATGTTTTGCATTGATAATTTCAAAAACAAGCTACCCTTCTTTAAAGAAGTTTTTGGAGAAAAATATTTAAACGACATTGATTTTCTATTAAGGTTTTGGAAAACAGAAAATTACCACACTACACCATCTATCACCTATACAGGTCAGGAAGAATAGAGAGATAGAGAGTAAAAATGGACCAATTATCAAATCTGTTATTTAATTCCGTTAGCCAACATCCTGACAAAAAATAAACAAAATGAACAAAAGAATTTTTATAAAAGAGTGGTTAGAATTGAAACCATATAGCAAACAAGCTATAACAGACAGCTTTTACCTAAAAGTTTGCAACGATGTAAAAGTAGCTCTAACAACAAATAAACACTCTCTTATTTCACCAATGTATTTTAGAAAAAATACATAGATTTACTATCTTGTTTCTTAACTTCTTATCTCGAAGATGTAGTTTCAGAGACAAACATCTGGAAATCTTTTGTAAATGCGCATTTCAGGTTATACAAAAAACAACTAGCAATCAAACGTTTTTGTAAGTGATCCGAAATCTATCATAATACGGGTTAAAGATATACATCTCTTTACAATCACACCAATCAAAACTAACGCTCTATTTCTCCCTCTTTATCCTCTTTATCCTCTTCTCCCTTTTTCTCAAGGTTGTAAGCCATATTATATTTCGCATACTTCTCCCTCCATTTGTCTTTTGCATATTTCTGCATATCGGTCACAGTATCTTTTTCATCCACTATTTCAAGTCCAAGCAGGGTCTCTATAATATCTTCCATTGTTACAATTCCATCCAAGCCACCATATTCGTCTAATATTAAGGCAATGTGCTCTTTCTTCTCCAATAGAGCTTCCCACAATGTAAATATTGCAATGGTATTCGGAACTACAACAATTTCACGTTTGATGTCTCTCAATATCAGGTCATGCCTATCTTCAGCCAGTCTTTCAAAAACCTCTTGTGTGAAAACATATCCTGTAATGTTCTCCTCATCTTCAGAATACACTGGAATACGCGAAAACTTCAAGATATCTTTATTCCCAAAAAAATCGTTTAAACATTGCTCCTCATCAGCAATAGCAAGAACTACCCTTGGAGTCATTATCTCTCTTGCTTTCACATTTTTGAGTCGAAGTATATTCTGAATTATCTTGTGCTCCTTGCTCGAAAAGAGCCCTTCATCTGCTCCTATATCTGCCAACACGGCAATCTCTTCTCTGCTAGTAGTTTGATCGGGGCTATTTTTAGAAATTAAGTTTGTAATATAAGCCGACATAACAACCAATGGATAAGAAACAACAATCATGCCCTTCATAGTTTTGGCAGCAACCTTCGATAGTTGCTTCCAATAAATAGCTCCAATTGTTTTTGGAATTATTTCGGAAACTACCAAAATCAAAACTGTTAATATAGCAGATACAAGTCCAAAATATGCATCGCCAAACACAGCAGTTGCTTGTGCCCCAACGCCAGCAGCCCCAATAGTATGCGCCACTGTATTTAATGACAATATAGCGGATAATGGTTTGTCAACATTCGATTTTAAATCAATAAATTCTTTTGCCCATTCGCTTCCGCTTTCATGCTTAACAATCAAGTAAGAGAGCGGAGTAGATAGGAGCACTGCTTCCATTATAGAGCAGAGAAATGAAACAAATAGCGCCAGAAATAAATAAAAAAACAATAATACCATGATTATCTTTAATTAGTTTACAATTGCATAAATCCATTATAGGATGATGTCTCCCCCCCTTCTGTGTTGTGGCAGACAATTATCTATTATCACAACCACAACAACGCAACCAACTTATCCCATATTATTCATCGCATCATTGCTACTCCAGCTATTAGGCGCTGATAATAAGCAAAGAGCAGATTATGCATCACAAATATACGAAACATATTCTAACACTATTGCACAATGGAGATTGTAATTTTCGCAACTACCATAATCTATTGCTGTCTGAATCCCTGATGCCCTTGATATTCTTGCCCCAAACCATGGAGCCGAAGGGCGATTATATCCAACCACACCACCTATCATGCCCATCTTGCAATCCTTCAACTGTCTGAACCTTGATGCGCTTGATATTCATGATTACCTTGATTATATTTAACTGCTTCTTTCGTAGTCAACCCTTTCGTGTCTAATAGGTCATGATCGTAATCATCTAGCAAGCTCAACCCTTCAGTGAAAGTAGCGAGCCATTCGTTATCCACTGTTTTTTCTTCAATGGCTCTATTTAAGATTTGAATGCCGTTTTTTAGAATTAGTATTTCTTGTTCCTTTTGTGCTAAACGTTTTTCGTTGATGGCATAACCTTTAATCAAGTAGTCTTTCAATACACTATTTGCCCAAATTCTAAATTGTGTTGCACTAAAACTGTTTACACGATAACCGACAGCAATTATGGCATCGAGATTATAAAACTCAACATCTCTTGTAACCTTCCGTGTACCTTCGGTTTGAACTATTCTATTTTTTCGAATAGTTGAATCTTCAGGCAACTCACCCGATTTAAAGATTTCCTTTAAGTGATAGTTTATTGTATTCACCTCCACATCAAAT
>CAZUHZ010000021.1:0-18228 GCA_964620895.1 uncultured Dysgonomonadaceae bacterium
AGAAGTAGATTTTTACTTTTGATTTGTTTCATGATTATTTTTTTATTTAATATATAACAGTTTTCATTATTTCACTCCAATCTTTCACTCCAACAATAACTTTGTATGGTTCAAACACTTTATCTTCATTATCTGTATCTGCAGCTTGATAAACATACCATACAGGTTTTTCTCCTCCTGGATCATTTTCATCATCTGGAAACTTTCTTAATCCTATTTTTAATCCAAATTCGTGTCTATTGTCAATCCAGTTGTGCCATTGAAAACCATCAATGCCATCCAAGTTTTTCATTTTCTTCCAAGCATATGCAAAACCGGCTGCTTGTTCCTTTAAGTCTTTGTCAGAGTATGTTCTTGAATTAGTTCCGTTTTCAGACAGCCAAAGAGTTCTTTTAACTGAGTTCTTAAATTTATTATCACTTTTTCTAATCCATGCATCTATTACTTCCAAGTTTTTGAATGTAACTAATGGACTGTTCATGCTAAAGGTTGCTTTAGAATCGTTCCAAGTTTTTGGTTCATTCAAGTCTTGTGGATATGGGTGATATGCAACTCCCCATTGAAAATCTCCTTCAACAGAACTAAACTTTTGCATATTAGTTAGCATTTCTTTGGAAGAGTATGATTCAACTGACTCTGTCCAAGAATGTGTAAATGAGCCAAGCACTTCACTATGTTCATCATACTGACGCGTAATGTTGTGGCATAATCTCATTGATTTTATATATGTATCTAAATAAACTAACATTGGTTTGTTACCCATGTTTGTCCATGTTAATCCAGCATCCACTTCGTTATGCATAATCCATTTATCGATTCTTCCATAAGAGTTATCGGGTCGGTTATATCTTGAAGAAAGAAAGTCAAGTGCTGCTGCATAACAGTTAATACCTTCTTGAGTAGTGATATTTGGCATAGTAAATATTCCTTCAGAAGTGTAATTTGGATGTTCCAATATTTTGCCAATTTCTTGATCTACACTGTTTTGAGAACTTTGAACTAAAATGATAGCAGCAACAATAATATCTTTAGAAGATGTTAGTCTCAGTGTTTTATCTAAATTGTTGATATAATCCACTGAGAAGTAATATGTTTTGTTGCCATATGGATGTGCTATAGTATTTGCTCTTGGTTGTAAATACATGAATTCAGTGATTGCTATATTGACTGTAACGCTTCCAATCCCTAACAAATCCAGATCTTGTGTAAAGCCTCTATTTGCATGAAAACCTCCCAATCCTTTTCTGTTTTTCAGAATTCCTTTCTCCATTTTTTGTTTTGAGTAGATATCATCCGCATATCTTGCATGAGAATCTATTTTATCCTTATTTCCTTCTTTTTTTAGTATGACCCATTTAGATAGAAGGCGGTCATAATGTATGTCTTTGTCTTTGTCTTTAGCGATGCGAGGAATAGATATTTCAAATGTTGGAGTTGATAAATTTGTTTGGTTGATAAATTTAGAGCTTTTTGTCAAAGTGTCATTGGGTAGAATTTCAGCTAAGCTAAACGTTCCATCGCCTTTGTATTGACCAGAAATTAATATATTATCAACACCTACTTTCACATTGTTTATTTTTGAAGAGAAGTTTTGCGATAGGTATGATTTTAAAGACTCTGCAATTTCTGAGTCTAATCGCATCAGGTCTTCTTCTTTTTTCAAATCATTCATTTCTTTTTCTGTCATTGATCTAAAAAACATCTCTTTTATTTCCAACTCAACACCGCTTTTTGTTCCAAAATCCAATCTTAGAAAGTCGCCAACTCCACCCCATTTCAGTTCTTCTATTATTTTTTTCAAGTTGATTGAACTTACCTTCCATGTAGAGGTTTTTGAAATAACACCCTTCTTTATTGAACGATTTTCTGAAATTGAAGGTCCAAAAAATATTTGCAAATCGTTTATTTCAGAAGAGCTTTTATATTTAAAAGTCATAACGACAGAGTCTTTATTTAACTTTTTGGATATACCGTTAGTTAGTATGTATGGGTCTCCGCCTTGTGTTATAAATTTATAGTGGTTAGTTTCAATTTTCTCAGCTGAGAGTTGGTTGGTTGTTTTCAGGTTAAAGCTTATAAATTCTGTTGTGGGTGTTTTAGGCTTATTGATAATAGGTTCTTGAATATCTGGTTTGTCATCGCATGAAGTTAAAACAAACGTGCCTGTTGCAAATATCAAAGAAAAAATAAATAAAAAAGCTGTTTTGTAGCGTGCGATTTTTATAAGGTTTCTTTTTTTCATTGTTTTTAAAATAAAGAATGGGTATTTTGGTGTTTTTGTATTTTAAATATTAAAGCCATGCATCAATAGTTTTTAATGAAAAAATAAACAACCAGACTTTTTAATTTAGAGACTCGATTGCTTTTATCTCTAACAGATTACAATTTAATTCATGTGTCTTCAATATATTTTCCCCAAATATAGTTATACTATAAAAGATATTACTTGCTAAAATGATATATTAGATTATGAATATGACATTTTAGCTGTTTGTTTGTTTAAAAATTATGTTAGACTCATTAAGTGAAGGTTTCCTTTATAAAACCTCATTTCATTTTATATATTTCAAATCATTCAATTCCATTTACGGCAGGGTAGTTTTGTCACTTTAAGTTCTCAATCTAACCTTTTACTTCACATATGTGTACCTTGATGCAGTTTCCTTTACCTTTTTCCTGATTGTAATTCTACAAACCTTTTGGAGATGGCAATAAAAAGTATTTAGTCTTTAACATTTTTATAAATAGCTTTACAGACTCATTAATTAATAAGTCATTAATTATTATAAGCTATCGAATACATTACCATTAAATGATGAGTAATGCTGATTAAATACAATCAGAAAATATTTTGAATGCGTATTTGCTTTATAATAAATTATCGCCTCCTTCGTGTTTTAGTTTGTTTTTCCAAATACGCTTTTTACTGCTTCCAAATAGCCATATCCCCAAGTTTTATCGGGTTCCAAATAACTTCCTTCCGACCATTCGTTCCATGCATTGATTGTTACAATTTTCGGTTCAATGTTGTTATCGTCAATAAATTTTTTCGCCTTAATTAAGTACTTCTTAAATTTTTCTGGAGTCGAGTTATTGATGTATCCCGCTTTAAAAGGAAAACGAGGGTTGGCATCCCAGCTTACAGTTAGGTTAGGAAAGTAGGTCATGGAAAAATCATCCTTGAACTGGTTCCACATATTGGTAGAGGCATCACCCCACATTTCGTAATCTCCATCAGGGTTATGAAGGTGTGCCCAGCAATAGTTTGTTAAGCTTTTAAATCCAAAATAAGTGAGTACATCATCTTGACTTTTTATGGGGTCGCCTGGTACTCCTTCAATGGTGGAGGGGAGTGCTTCCCATAATATTCCCTGTAGATGAAGTCCAGGAAATCCAGCTTCGATGGTTTTTTTTCTGAAATAATCGAGAGCCTCTTTGGTTTTTTCAGGATCTCCTAATCCATTTATTAGGGTATTCAGTTCATAAATACAGAAAACGGGTTCTCCTTCAATTTTTAGATAAGATGGCTCTTTAAAATATTGAGAGATAACGCGGTTTACAACAATGTTAAATTGTTCTCTGTCAACCCCTCCTTCCCAGTAAACAGAGTCCACACGGGGATTTTTAACATCCCAGTAGGTGGTTGCATCGTGATTCGCCCACATAAGATAGAAATTCATTCTCTCCTTGTTTGCTTTCAAAAAACCATCGTTGATACAGCTTTCCAAGAATGGTTTTTTCTCAAACCAATACCAGTCGAAAATAAAAGTGTTTACGCCATATTCGAGTGCTGTTTTAATTTTAAGATCCATTTCTTCTGGGTTCGCTTCATCTTGATATCCCCACAGAGGAACTTTTGGTTGCTGATGACCCTCTTCTTTCGGTAAAGAATTACGGATAATTTCCCATTCACCAGTTTTCTCAGGGAATAGAAATTCCGACCGTGGTTCGTAGTGGTAGGCTGGCCAGTAAAACGCAGCAACGGTATAATCGTTTTCAATCTTATTTCCACCTTTTTTGTCATCGCATCCCGAAAGTAGATTTAATACGACAAAAAGTGCAGTAAGTTTAAATAAATGTTTCATTGTTTCATACTTTTGTATTATTTATAGATGCCACATAATGATATAGTTATCCATTTGGGAGATTATTTCATTATGTGCGTTCTTGATTCGCAGGTTTATTTTTTCCATATCAACCGATAGTTGAATCTTCTGTTAGGTGCAGTGTCTCCGTTGAGGCAAAATGAAATGGGATCTTCCAGTTTTTCTGGGTTATCACTCCATTTGAAATCTATCACAAATTGATTCTGATTAATATTCAGTAGTTGGCGTGGAATTTCAATTTCCAGTTCGTTTCCAGCATACCTGTAATTGAGCTCGCTCACCTCAATCCATTGTTCATTTTCATATTTCATAAGAGTTGTCACCTTATCGCTCTTAATCTGCTTGTTGACTATATAGTCATAACCATACCATCCTGTTTCGGAGTTGTTGTCTGCATCAATTAATAGCAGCATCCAGTTTTGTCCTGAATGTGAGGTGATTGGATCCGTAGTTTCAGCGTAGAAATAAATCAACTCTTTTTCAATTGCGGCTTTGCTTGTGATAATATCATTCCTTCCTGAATTGTTTATATATTTTATGCCAGCATAACCAATCTCATCTCTGTGAAAGGTGTCTCCTTTGGTATCTCTGAATTCGTTTTTAATTTTTCTCCAATCATTGAAATCTCCATCAATTTTTATCTTGTAAAATCCTTGCTGTTCAGGAATGGGACGGATTCCTTTATAACGTCTTATATTTTGCGCCATTTGCATGTAGTAGTTATCGGTATATCCTCCTTTCATGGGGTGAATGCCCCGGTTAAATTCAGCGTTGTATTGATCTACAAAGAAGAAAGGATTATCTCTACCAAGCCAAGGCGTTGTACCTCCGTCAGCAGGTTGATATTTACCAGCAGTCCATTCGTTCCAGTCATTGATGTATAGAAACTCGGGGTTGGCTGCAATGGCTTCATCCCATCTTTCTTGAAAATAGATTCCATAACCTTCAGGATTTTCCACCACTTTCCCAAGCCATGGAACATAAGTTGGTTTGGGCATGTCGTATTCATTTAGTTCTGGTTGACCATTTGCTCTGGACCACGATTTTCCAACTCCCATATTTTCATCGGTCATTGTAACAGGATGCTGGGCTGCTGTGACAGCCGCTTGTTCTCTTTTACCATTATGAAGTGAGAGAAGCTCTTCTGGAGGAAGGTTTTTTACACGAGAATCAGCCAAGCTGTATCCAAAACTCCAGTTATCCTCAGTTCCTACGAATCTTTCTCCGCCCCATTCATAGTATCCCCACCACATCGTTCTAAGCGTAAAGAAATCCTTTACCTCTTTGGTGTAATCTTCATAAAACTCTTTTGTATAATCAGGATCGTTGTAGTGGAGATGGTTTGGATCGGTCGAAGCTTCAGGATCGTAATGTGGATTGGGATGTTTTATCCCTGATCTGTTGGCGTCGAGCGAAGGTGTGCTGTTGTATAGTAGAAGTGGTTTTTCATCCCAATAAAACCAAAGATCCTTATACTTGTCCTCTTTGTAAACCTTTTCATAAAGTTCTTGTACAACGGTGATGGATGGACCATTAAATGACCAGAATGTAAATTTTGGAACTTTATTTCCCTCTTTTTTCATCTCCTGCATGATACGGAAAGTAACATCCCATTCGTCCCAATATCTTACTGCATTAGTAACATCCATAATGAGTACATCAACACCAGCGTCAGCAAGCATGGAGATATCTTTCCGAATCACATAGTCGTCCTGACTCAAAAAATAGCCCATCTCAGGTTCACCCCAATGGTAAGAGCCTGCCTCCCATAGAGGATGATCAGCTTTCAGACGGGCAGAGGGATCTTTCTCTAATATCTTGGTCACATCGGCATTATAGGGCTGTTTTAGATTCGCCAGATTCTGGGTATGCCAAGTTATATAGAAGATACCAGCCACTCTTCTCTGATCCTGTTTCACATCACCTACCTCTTCGTAACTGGGCATTTCTCTTTTAATACCATCAGTAGCTACCCATGTATCGGAATAAAGGTCTCTGTAGTAAGTTTCCTCGGTATTATTGTATACAGTCTTCTTTTCTGGTTGTTGCGAAGTACCACATGAGAAAAGAATCATGTGAACTGTCAGTAATAGAAACACAATCTTTATATTATTCATGCAAATCGTACTTAAATGTTTCATTTCTTTATAAATTTAGGTTTACTCTATTAATATTGTTATTGATATTTCCTTAATTCATTACTCAGTCATTTCTTGTAAGTATTAATACTGCATCTGACTGTATAGGAGATTCAAGTTTAATTCCCAGATTCAATTGAGATAATTTCACTTTTATATATTTGTTATTTGCTGTATCAAACCATTTAGCACTATAAAGTTTCTCATCTATATCTTTAAGTTTAACTTCATCTTGAGTAGGCACATACACTAATATTGTTTTACTATCATGAGTAGCAAGCACTGATTGCCACCGTGAATAATCTACGAGTCCTGGCTGTTCTTCTAACAATTCGTTTGCTGGGGACAATTTCCACCATTCAAAACTTCTAAAGAAACTTGCAAGATAACCTGTTTGGATACTCCCTTCGTGAAATAAGGCATCATACCATGTAATCGTAGAAGGTTCTTTTGGCCCATGATTAATAGCTTTATCTCCTTTACGTAGCCATGGCCAAATAGTGTGTGACCCATATGATACTCCTGCAACCGGAGTAGAAAATATACTCCAATAAGCACTGTTACGGACCACTTTGGAGTTGTTTCTATTTTCACTTTCATAAGCAGGTTCTGTATCTATTATGGGTCGAGGAGTAAGATTTTGCCATTCTAATACAACAGGACCTTGAGTTTTCCAACTAACAGCATTTTTATTAGTGGTATGACCTGTCTGGTATGATATCATATCGAGCCACGATTCATCATTAAACTTATTTCCATACCATGAAAATCCCATTGGGTGAAGTGTCACTATATTATTGTGATAATTTTCACCGAACACTTTACTTCCAATTTCTTTCCATTTCGTTTCATTTCCTTTTATATATTGACCATCTCCTCCAAGATTCCAAATTACATGATTTGCATCATATCTGGCCAAAATATAAGTTGCTAACTTAGCTGCTGACTCTACAGGAAGAATTGATCCAGGATTTGAATCACCATAAGCCCATAGCATAACAGGAGCTGCTACTAAACCATACTCATTTATTCGATCAATTCGATTATCAATACGTCTAAAAAAAGATGGATTAATTTCAATTGTATCAATTCCAGAAAATGCAGTTTCGTTTTCCGCATTTTGAGGACCACCACGCCATTGTGTAGTAATGAGCTGAATGACCGAATAGCCATTTTCTTTTCTATTTGAAAGATATTTATCCCATTCATCAGGTGTTGAAAATAGACCTCCGTTCCACGCCGTGCATCCAATATAAAGAAAAGGTTTGTCATCATTATAAGCCAAGTGGTATGTTCCTTTAGGATGTTTTAGCAAACCTCTTTTGTATATTTCATAATTACTATTATTAGAAACGCATTGAAAATCACCTTTTTTCCCATTAAGTCCATCATTGGTAGCATCAGAACAAATAGTTTTATATCTCCAACAACCAATTTGATTGGGCATAAAACGCACTCTCCAAGTAGTCTCTCCATCCCAAAATCCTCTAATCAGATGTTTATTTCCCGATGGTGATATTAACTCAATACCAAAGAACTCCACGTCATATATGGGATTATCATATGTTTTGGTGCTGACAAATATTATTTCATTTTTGTGCCATTTTTCTATTTCTTTATTTTTGGAAGAAATGGACAAATTGCATCCAAAATGATATAAAATAATTATTATAAAAAGCTTTCTCATAACTATCTATTAAATAAATTATTTATAAGTTCTAAGCTGCTTTTTTAAAATTGGAAAGGGATTGGATACATCTAATACTCAATATTATTTCTTATTCAGTATACACGAAGTTAAATCTACCTCCTGGCGCTGTGTCACCATTAATATAGAAATCCATAATATTTCCGTTTTCCTGCATATTGTCATTCCATTTGAATTCTATATTAACATTTTTGTCATCCAGATTGAGCTTTTTCCTGTCTATTTTAATCTCTAATATATTATTATTGACAATATAGGACGCTTTATCCAACTCTTTCCACTCCCATCTATTACCCACATTTTCTTCTACAATCACTTTTTCGGAAGTAGGGCTTTGACGGTTGACGATGTAGTCGTAGCCGTTCCATCCAGTTGATTTATCTCTGTCTATATCAATAAAAAGGAGCATCCAGTTAGGATCTTTGCTTGATGTCAGCTTTTCGGCACTCTCTACATAGAAATAGAGAAATTGATTATCTCTTGCAACCTTTGCTTTGACAATATCATTGCGTCCCGTGTTATTGGTGTAGTAGGTGTTGTTTCTGCCAGGATGATTGCGGTGGAACGTGTTTCCAGAGTAGTGGTTATATTCAGGTGCTACACCATCCCACTGATTGGATTCTCCTATTTTGATAGTTTTTGGACCTGATGCCTTCGCAGGTGGAGACATCCCTTTAAATTTTCTTACGTTATCAATCAGTTGCAGGTAGTAAACATCACCTTTGTCGCCCCATCCTTTATTGGGCTCTATATCTCTGCTTCTTTTCCAGTCAAACTGGTCTACGAAAGAGAAGGGATCGCCTGTCCAGCTATGCTCGGGAAGCCACTGACCAGCGATAAATTCATTCCATCCAGTGATAAAAACCAGTTCGGGGTCGATTTCAAAGGCGCGATCCCACTGTTCTTGGAAGTTCCATCCATAAAGGTAGCCGTCTACTCTCGGGTCGAAGCCATTGCGTACAGAGAAATCTCTGCCCTGAGCTCCTGGAAGATTAAAGGCACTGCAATGCCCGTTAGTCTCGGGCGCAGCATTCTGTGCCACTCCCACAGTTACCTGTTCGTATCCTCCATTTTTATTTTTTACATAGCCATGCTGTGGATAGTTTTCCAGCCAACCCCACTGATTGTCTCTTTTGGGTCCATCTACGTAGTCTGGCTGTCCTGGTCTGAAGGTGAAGAATTGAGCAATCTCTTTATCCTCTTTCGAATCTGTTAGGTTGTCAGGATAAGCCATAATACCAGGTTTCCCTTTCCAATTAAACCAAAGGTTCTCGTATCTTTTTGGTTTGTAAACATCTCTGTATAACTGTCTCAGAGAAGTTAGAGAATTTTCTGAATATCCAAAGGGTAGCATAAAAGCGATTTTAGGAACATTCACACCATCTTTCTGTGCCTGATCCCATGTTTTCATCAATGCTTCATACGATTCTATCCAAGTAAGACTACCGTTAGTACAATCGAAAAACACAACGTCCACTTTCGCATCAGCCAGCATTTCGGCATGCTTCCTCAGCACCCAGGGGTCGGTGGTCTTGTAATATCCTAACAGAGGTTGTTCCCAAAAGAAAAAACCTGGTTTAGCCTCTCCCCAAGCAGGATGATTATAATCTTTCATAGCCTCGGGATTCTTCCTGACGATTTCAGTAATGTTCTTTACTGTTGTTGTCGTGTCATCCTTTCCTTGATGCCAAGTCCAGTAAAACATAGCGACATATTTATTCTTTTTATTTCCCGCTTCTTGGTATTCAATAACTTTTCTTTCCAGTGCATCGATTGCCGACCACTGATCGCTATCAACATGCTGTGCTGTGATAAACTGACTCGAAAAGAGCAGGAACGCAATTAAAACTATACTTTTTTGTACTTTATGTATCATAATTTTAAAGTTTATTGATTAAATTATTTCCATTCAATTTCTACCCATCGTGTTTTCCATTCCCCCCATGTATCTATACCGTAAGCATATGATAGGTATTGTTGCAAACCTTCTTTTATGTGTCCTTTTCCATCACCGCTCCATCCACAATTATGAAGTCCTGGCATTAAGTTTTTCTTCACCTCGCCATTTTTCTTAAAATCTATTCCGTTTTCAGACTGCCATATTACGAGGTACCCTTTTTCAGTCATCCTTTCAGCGGTATGAATAGCCTGAAACTTTTTGATATCTTCACGGTATTTTACATCTGAATGATCGGCTCCAGTAATTGAGCTTTTATCCATTGCGACTCCCTTATAAGTCAACCTGCTGGGCCAGTTTGAGTCACCTGCCGGTGCTGTAGACACCCTTGTTGTGGTTCCTTTATCATTCCAAGAATAATAAAAATAAACAGTGTTTTCAACAACCACAATGGAGGGTTCTCCGGCTCCAAACTTTTTTGGATCCCCATCGTAAAGAATTACAGGTTTAGGATTATTGCTCCATTTCTCGACATCCCATTTTTCCCAGGGTCCCTCTGGATTGTTACTCCAAGCAATGTAGACATTATTTTGCGTCATTTCGATATTTTCTGTAGAGGTATATCCAATATAGTAGTAACCGTTCCAGTATGCAGCACCTGGGTCGCAAACAGAATAGTGATCTGATGAAAATTCGGTGGGTTGCAATGACATCACCTCTTTAGTCCATGTTTTTCCATGATCGGTGGAATGTTGATATGATGCTTGGTCCCAAAAAATATCACCGCTTGTCTTTTCTTCAGCCCACATAGCCTGCCAGTGTCTGTTTTCCCTAACTATAATGCCACCCTGATAACTTGTTACACCTAAAACATTACCATCACGCAACCAGACTCCTGAATGTTCTGTTAGACTTTCAGATAACTCCCATAAATAGGTTCCAGGAGGGAATTTATTTTCATTGGTTACTCCAATCTTTTCTCCATCTGCATAGTTTACAAATTTAGCTGTAGCAATAGGATTCTGTTTCACTACATCTGAATAACTCATTGTGTTGTTATCCCATTTAAAAAGTTTAAATGTAAGTCCACAAGATTTTCCGCTCCAATTTGGACTTATCACCTTCACTCCCCAGAATGGAACATCAGCCTTGAACTTCTGTCCTACCGAGCCATGTTTCGAAACAGGCACGGCAGAATTACTCCCCGTTTTATCATAAAGTTCATGCCAATCTCCATATGCATCTCCAACTGCAGCAAACCAGGCATCGATTGACTCGTCGTCGTTGATAATAATGGAGGGTCCATAACGGTATGTACCTCCTGTGTAGATGTCCCACCCACTATTTTTTAATGTAAAAAGCTCTTTTTATTCTGCAGGAATATCATATTCAGGTGCCTTATTTTCTTGTTTACTGCACGAAAAAAGCAAAAGTGTAGATATCGTGATTAGGAGGAGCCAATATGTTTTTATATGCTGTAATTTGCTATTCATGTTGAAGTTTGTTATTCTTTTCATTGCTTTTTTGGAAGCCATGTACAAACGTGCATTCCATTACTCCAGTTATCTACTGATGCGTAATCTACCATTGTGATATACTTTCCATTTTCTACAGGGATTGAAAATTGAAGTTTAATCTTAGCTGAATGTGGCTTTTCCTGTTTTGCTTGGATATATCCATTTTTAGCTTGAAGCCTAACAGGCTCGTTATAATTGCTTTCAATATTTTCGTCTCTTGACAGTACAATAGGTCCATAAACTACAGCTTGAAAGTTATCCCCAGCGCGATTACTTCCGCGAGGGGCATCTATAACTCTGCATCTCATATCTAAAGTAAGGGAAATCTTATCACCTTTTTTCCATTTACGATTAATTTCGGCATAAGTGTTAGGGGTGACCTTAACTTCTTCGTTGTTTACTTTCAACTCTGTTTTTTTACTCCATTTAGGAATCCTAAAATGGATCGAGAACACTTCATCTTTTTCCAGATTTAATTTGAATTGAATATTACCCGTGATAGGAAAGTCTGTAATGATATCTATTGTTCCCAATCTGTTGCTTGGGGTTTCAAATACTGCTGTACTACTATTATAGAGGTTCACTACCGGACCACTGTCTGAATTCATAATTGCCAAATAGGGTATATATGCAAGTCCCATAGGTCCGTTTAAATTGCAACAGGTTACCTGGAGTGTGTCGAATTTCCATCCCCAACCTTCATCGGTCACCTTAGAGCCGTTGAGTAGATTCACATAGCTGAAACCATCTCCAGTGGGTCTCATTGCTCCTATCAGACCGTTATAAGCATACTTCTCTATGTAGTCTGCAATATTGGGATCGCCCGTAAGGCGCAATAGTTGGCTGCAAAGTTTCATCCATGTAACTCCTACACAGGTTTCCATCATGCGTGTAATTTCGGGATTGGTTTGTTCCAGTGCAGTATTTCCCCATGCTTCTCCATAAACATATGGATGGTAAGGCTGATCCGAACCTCCATTACCAATGATAGAAATCTCCTTGGTGCTGATATTCCTGAAAAGATTTAATAATATCTCTTTATATTTAGGATCTCCAGTAACCCTATAATACTCAACTAATCCCTCAAAGAGCGACATCATCTCATAAGCTTTGGGATAATGACCTGCCATTTCCCAAGGGTTTACATTATTTAAAGCATTCTCGAAAACATTATGGTGTTTGGTTCCTCCTGATTCGATGATATAGGTTGCAAAGTCGAAAAAACGCTTTTCACCAGTCCATTTATATAACCTCATAAAAGGTTCCAGGAGTGTGCTCGATTCAATATGACAAGGTTCGTGCCCAATGTTGGTGGCACTCCATCCAACATCAATAATTTCTGTTTTGGGAGCGGGTCCGATAATTGAGATAATGTTGTCAGCCTGTTTGATTAATGCATCAAGCACGTGCGGATCAGGATTAACCCACTCATAATACTCTTCCAATCCGAGCATCACATATTTTCGCTCCCACAATTCGCTCTCTTCAGGTTGTTTATCAATCTCAACACAACTGATACTTCCATTTTCGCGTTGGGTTGTAAGTAGATCACTTACGGTTTCATCCATTATTTGCTTTAGCTTAGGGTCATTTGTATAGCGGTAAAACATACTACCTGAACGCACTGCTTTTCCCCACATTTCACCTAATGCAAACTGAGGTCTGCCATTTCTGAAGAAATCTACAAATTGATCGTAAGGCAGATTCCCTTTATTCCAGTTATTGATGGAGTTTTGAATATACTCTTCAAAAAAACCATCCAGCTTGACAGCACCCGCTGGCAGTGGATAGAATTCATCTTTAATTGCCTCTCTGTTTTTTGTACCGCTACATGATAGAAGGGAGAACAGCAAACAGCTAAAAAAAAGATTGAAAAATAGTTTTAATCTACTCATTTCAACAATGTTTTTTAATTTTAATTTCATTGATTCGATGCATAATCTTGTAAAGTAATCATGCCGATTTTATAACGTTTATAGCCGTCCTCCTCTGTGTATGGAAGTTCGTAAACTGGTGTACCGTCTTGTTTACCAACAGAGATAAATAAATCGTAAACTCCTGGTTTACAAGTTCGAAAGAAAACACCTTTGTGATCATGATATGCAGGAGCTATTACAAAAGTTGAAGTTACATCATGGTGTGTCACTTTATCAGGTGAATTAACGGGAAGCTGTTTCACGTTAAAGGAAGTATCAGTCAGTACAGAAACAATTCCTCCTTTTTCATCTTTCAGGGTAAAACAAGGATGACCGCCACCATAACAGGGAGCAACCCCTACATTGGCCCATTTGCTTTGAATGATAAAATGCTCTCCTTTTCTTACAACGGTGGGCCAGATAATTTCCGATGCTTGTAAACGATAGCCAATGCGTCTGTTTATTCGTTCAATTATATTTCTGTTTGCATCGAAAAAAATGTCAGGCCACCAATGGATGGAGAGGAATGATGCATGATAATCTTCCACTGCTTTAAGTAGTAGCTCTTCATCCCATGCCCCACGTTCTACTGATCCCCCATAGTGTTCATGTTCTAATACCACAGGAAGTGTAGGCCAGAAAAGCTGTGCCATTTCACTATGATACCAACTTTTAGGTGGAGGTTGTACAAGAATACTATCGTCATGAATCGATACACCTTGTGAAAAAGCATAATCTGTAATTGGAAAACGTTCCCCTTTCAGATCATGTCCTACATAGTCGTCAGAAATACAAAGGAGTGTATTTTTAAAATGACGACGATAAAGATCAATCATCCTCTTCTGTGTCTCAAATCCCCAAGAATGACCATGTTTGGGAGTAGTCATGATTGTGTGACCTTCGCCCCACATACCATAGTGTCCAACAAACAGGTAGGCAATATTGGGGTTGTTATCATATCGTTCGGCCAGAATACGTATGAAGTTTTCCACCTTTTCCAAGAAGATTGGATCGTCGTAATCGGGTTCCAGATAACCGTCCACTTCATAACTTTTAGCTCCTGCTTCGAATACCCACAGTGGAGTTCCCGAACCCATCCAGTTTTCGGTTGCAGTAATGCAAAGTGCCACCTGCCCACCGTTATCTACCCACCGCTGAGTGGGAGTATCGAGTATTTCCCATGCAAATTTGTTTTCCTCTGGCTCAACAAAAGCCCAGGGAATACGAAGAAACACTGTATTCATACCTGGGAAATATCTTACGGAATCAGAAGCTTCCAGTTTTGATCCGTAATTCTGAAAAAGGTTTGAGTAAAAATAAGTAACCCAACCCATACCCGGATTGATTAATGCCTTTCCGTGGTCTGTTGGGTTTGCCCGATTAATTTCTGTGGGATAAGATTTAATTTGTTGATTGATAATATTTTTATCGTGTTTTTTATTCGAATTAATCATTGAAGACATACTCAGCAAATCGGAGTGTAATCCTGTTGCCAAGCCAGCTGTAGCAATACCAAACGTTTTGAAAAAACTCCTACGATTTGTGTTCATTGTCTATTTATTTCTATGAGATATTGAAAAAATTAATAGGTTAATTCAATATTTTGTTATTTCATCATTTAGCCAATTCATATGATTAATAAAAAACTGACGGTCGCACTCAACCTCTTTATCATAAGATCCCATGGGGATGCCACCAACACTAACACGTTTATTCATGATATCCCATCTTCTGAAATTCAACTCCTGTGATTTTTCAAGAAGTTTTTTCGTATCATCAATATATTTCAGTATATCATTGGTAATGGAAGTATTCTGCCACATTTCCTTGACCTTGGCTTTAAATCCAGAATCCTTCAATAAACGATCATAGTAGAAATAACCTGGTGAATTCTGCACATAGTAATTGGCAGGTCTGGGTCTGCTACCCTCATACCATCCAATACCAATAGACCATTCAAAATCCCAAACTGGCCACATCTCAACTTTTGAATTACCCATATCGCTCTTGATCATATAAGCGTTTGTATCCATGTTAGCCAAAATATTATGAAAAATAAACCATCGAATAAAGCTTTCAACATCTATAAAGTGCGCATAACCATTTTCAGGATCATTAAACGTGGATGATGTGAGCACTGCTTCAAAATCATTCATGTAATTAATTATGTAGTCTCTTTGTTCAGGAGTCAAATCATCTTCAGGATCAGGATTTTTAAAAGAAAAACCGAAGCCCATAGAGGTGACAAAGTGGTTGGGTTCAAGTTGATAATAATTGTCTCTTTCGAACAGATAACCATTGTCTGGGATATTTACACGGTTGACCCCCTGTTGTACAGGCTCTACAAGCTGGTAATTACCCATATATTCTCCGTTAAGCACCACTTCAACAAAACGATCATCACAGGTCCATGGAAAACTCATCAGTCTGCTGAGCTTCAGTGAAATGCCCACACGCATAAGTGTTTTATCTGTATAGTTTGCTAATAAAACCCAATCTTTAGCCTCTTCCATTCCCATTACACTTTCTTTTTTATCCAATTTGAGTTTATATGGTTTTTTTTCATAGCTCCAAGTTGCATTTCCACGACCTTTCATTCTCAAACTTTTTTCAGAGATTATATCTCCTTGATCTTTTATAATCATGGTTGCTTTAACATAATTCTCTTTTGAATCAACTGGTTGCTGGTTTTCTGTGTCTAAATATACAACAGGAAGCCCAGTATCAATCAAATCGCCCTCAAACGTTATATCAAAGGTTGCACTGCGTCCTCTTGCAGAAACTGTGACCTTTGTTGTTCCTCTTTTGAATATTTCTGCGGACCAGTTTGTCTCAAAATTGACGTTAGGTATTTTTGTGCTGTCGGTATAAACTTCTGAGACTTCCATTCCAGAAAAATTAGGCGTTTCTCCGAGTTGAAATGTAGTCCTATCCGGTAGTTTTGTTATTTCAATATTCAGAAATATTTTTTCAGCAGGTACATCTTTTTCACACGAAGTGAAGAAGGAAAAACATGCTAAGCTTATAACGAGATAAAAAAGTACTTTTTGTTGTTTCACATCAAATTTATTTATTGTTAAAGAACTACTATGTTGTTATTAATTGTTTTCTTTTTAAGTTTCAGTGTTTCTCCTTATATACATAATTATACCTTCCAGCTGGAGCAACATCACCCGAAAGATAAAAATCCATAACATCTCCTGCTTTTTGCACATTATCTGCCCACTTAAATTCAAAATTGAGCTTTTTATCGTCTAAGGAGAGAGTTGTACGCGGAATCATGATTTCCATCTTTTTCCCAGATACCTTATAAGTTGCATCTCCGCATTTTTCCCAACTCCATCCTCCATTGTTTCTTTCAACTGTAATTGTTGTTGCAGAGGGGCTGGTTCTGTTGAGTAAAAAATCGAATCCTTCCCATCCTGTTTCCCGGTTTCGGTCGGAGTCAATGAATAGCCACATCCATCCTGAATCGGTTGAAGAAGATATATTCTCAGCTGTTTCAATAAGAAAGTAGAGATTGTCTTTGTCGCGAGCAACGCGTGTTGATACAAAATCATTTCGTCCAGTTGTATTGGAAAATTGTATTCCACGCCATCCCTGATGATTTCTGTGCAACGTATTACCACGAGGAGTATTGTAAACTGGCTTTACATTTTCCCATTCATCCACTTTTCCGTCAATTTTCATTGTTTGTTCAGAGGAAGGTTGTTCAAGCCTACCAACACCCTTATAGCGTCGAATATTTGCTGCTAACTGATAATAGTAGGCATCACCATGGCCGCCCTTCATAGGTTCTATATCACGACTCTTCTCCTGACTGAATTGATCGGGAAAAGCGTTTGGTTGTTGCTCCCACATTTCGTAACGCCCAGCAATCCATTCATTCCAACCAGTTACGAACACAAATTGAGGATCCAGCTTTAACGCTCTTTCCCACTGTTCCTGAAAATTATAACCATAGTTTACAGCATCACTCCCTTGCATTTGTCCTGAGTGATGGGTGTAACTTCTTCCAAAAGTATTAGGAGCATTCATTGCAGTCAAACCTCTCTCAGCAGACCAATTTTGCGAAACGCCAACTGTTACCTGTTCATAACCGGAACTCTTTTGTGCATAACCATGCTGTGGATATACCTCCAGCCATCCCCAGTGATCATTTCGTGAGGGTCCTGTATTATAAGCTGGTTGACCAGGTCTGAAAGTGAAATAGTTCTTTATTTCATCTGAAATGTTGTCTGGATAAGCCATAATTAAAGGTTTTCCTTTCCACATAAAAAATAGATCTTTATAGATACCTGGTTTATAAAGATCTCTGTAAATTTCCTCAATAGCTTCTTTGCTCCCTTGTGTAGGACCAAAGGGAAGAAGAAAAGCTATTTGTGGTGTGTTGACTCCTACAGATCTTGCTTCCGTAAAAACTTCGCATAAAGCCATGTATGACTCTTTCCATGTGAAATTTCCGTTTGTGCAGTCAAAAATCACGACATCCACACCAGCCAATGCCAGTAGCTCAGCATGTTTTCTCAACACCCATCGATCTGTGTTTATATAGTATCCATATAGGGGTTCACCCCAAAAGTAACTATTTGCATCATTTGGCCATGCCGAGTGGTAAAAGTCATCGATTGCATCTGGATGTTCGCTCAGTATTTTACTTACATCGTATGCTTTACGGTTGCCAAAATTTGACTATTGAGTATGCCATGTCCAATAAAACATGCCTACATATTTTTTTTCTTGCAGATCCCCAACTTCCTCCCACGAAGGTAATTTGCGGTTAAGTCCATCAGTTGCAGTAATATTGTTATAAATTATGCTTTCTGTTTCTGTTTCTGGTTTTGGTTCCAGTTCAACTATTTCATTTTTAGGTTTACATGCTGAAATTAACTGCAAAACAATTAATAGTATCAAAACAATCTTCATATTCATCTTTTATATTTTCA
>CAZUHZ010000021.1:18238-18908 GCA_964620895.1 uncultured Dysgonomonadaceae bacterium
AAGAGAAAGCGTATTATAAAATGAAAGAGGGTTTAAACCCTCTTTCATTTCAATAATAAATTAATTAATAAGTGGTAATCTCTCCAAAATAGGTCCAAGAAGCATTATTCCAATTGGATTTAACTTCAACTTTTAGATAGCGACCAGATGTGGGATTTGTAGTCTTGTAATCGAGCTCAACAGTATGATCGTTTGACATCTCCTTAAGATCTAAAACCTCAGTCCATTCTGTGTTGTCATTACTTACAGAGAAAGTCACATGTTTTGGCTCACTACCATGGTCGTCTTGCCTTTGCCAAATCAAAAACCCCTTGATGGCAGGTCTTATCTTTTTCATGTCTACAACAAACCATTGAGGCATTCCATTGATACTTGCATTAAATGGTTCACTGTGCCAAGCAGTGTTTTTATCTCCGTCAAATATTTTGCTTACAGCCCAATCTTCGTTCCATTGCGAACGATAATCAATTACCTCCCAAGTGTCTTTCTCCCAGCTATACTCTCCTGTAGGTTTTTCGCCTGCCCAAGTCGTCACTTCTGCCACGTAAGTATAAGGAGCATCAACCCAGTTTGATAATATTGTCACTCTAAAATAGTAGGCAACAACTTTCTCAGGCAATTCAAAGATCTGCAATACATTTGATTTTGGCATTTCCTGAATATCAAGTAC
>CAZUHZ010000022.1:0-18850 GCA_964620895.1 uncultured Dysgonomonadaceae bacterium
GCAACTCAGGAGACCATAATAAGCCGCCAAAAGCTGCTGTAGATATCATGCTTATATAATTGTCATGTTCATATATATCGCTATACAAAACTGCAGGAAGAGATGAGGTAAAAACATTGGAGCTTCGATAATCGAAGTAAGTTCTAATGTTCTTATCCTTGTAAATCTTAAACAATGTATTGGCATAAAGAGATCCAAATACTTGATGCATTTGTTCGCCATCAATGCCTGACGGAAATTGTGTCATATCAGGAAATCCCCAAGTGGCTTTTGCATCAATTATATTCGAGTTATCACATTCATCCAATTTAAATGAAGCAATTCCCTTATCAACAAAGTTTTTTTCATGATAGTCTGCGAAAATAGAAGCTGCTTTGGGGTCTGCAAAATCTGGAACTAGACCGTTCCACACTAAAAAGCTACCTGATTTTTTTTCTAAATCCTTATAGAAAGGAGCGGCAGGATTAACATATGCGTGCTCCCATAAGTTGAGTTTGAAATTCATCTCCTTCAATTCATTTATCATCTCTTGCGAACGAGGAAATTTATCAGACCAAACATATGAACAAGAATATGCTTTTGTGTGCCAACCAGGCTCAAGCCCCAAGACATCACAAGGAATTTGATGCTCTCGAAAATAAGATGCCATATCAATTACGTCATCTTGTTGAAAATCTCCTTTCACACGATACTTGACACCAAGACCCCATAAAGGAGGCATAGCACCACCACCAGAGAAGAGGTTGTAACGTTGCACACTCTCTTTGATTGTATTGCCTTGAAAGAAAAACAATTCTACTCCTTCTGATGAAGGTACATCAATCCACATGCTTAAATTTTCCTTTAATTGATTTTCATATAATTCATCTGGTGAAAACTTAAGTTTGTCTTCTTTATTTGCATCCAAATCTTGTTGGATGAGCTCTTGATTCGTACCACAAAGAAAAGTTATATATCGAGAGGTATTAACTAACACGCCGTAGCCCGATGTTGAAACATAAAAAGGTTGTGGTGCGTGTGTGAAGCCTATATCAGTTATAGGGTTGTCATTTGCAATTGCATTTATGGGATAATCGTTCACAATTGGTTGTTTTCGCAATCCTCTTTGTTCAAATGTGCCAATTTGCATACCAAATCCGTATAATTGTTCTTCGTCGTTCAAAGGGATACATACCTGAACGCCTCGGCTGTTTTTGTAGATACGCACATCTTTCAAGTCAAATGGCAATGGGGTATTACTAAGTTGTTCCATCTGTTCTTCTTTTGGCTTTTCTGAGCAAAAAGTATATGGGGCAAATTTATCGGGAACTCCCATACTCATCTTAATTACACCAGGAGCGATTGTTTCAATGTTTATCTCTGTTTGCTGTGCAAAACCCAATGAAGATAATACTATTGTAAAACTTAACATCAGTATTTTTTTTTCTTGTAAATTTCATATAATTTTTTTTCTGTTTTTCCTTTTATCATCTAAATAAAAGTAATTCTTATGTGTGTTTTCAATCATTTTGTTTTAAAACACTAACGTGCATTTTTACATAAAACAAATAGTACAATAGCGTTGATAGACTTCTAATTAGTGTTTTTTTTAATATAAAAACAAATATAGTAGTTGTAATTCTAACAAACAAGTAGTTGCAATATTTTATGTGTTTTAACTCCTTTATTTTTTATAATCAATCACGCTTAAAAGTATGTCTCTTCCGTTTGTAAAAGTGTTTTTTAAGCATAAGGCGTGTTGTGATTTTTTTTTGAAATAGGCTACTATATAGACCCTTTTAAAAAAGAACAAGGTAGTCATGCTGAATATGTAACTCTTGCACGTCGCAAAAATGATGATTAGTATATTGGTTGTTAGGTGCTAGATGAATGTTATTGAAGGCGTAGTGAGTAATGCGGACTAAAGAAATAAGTAAAACTGATACTTATCTAAAAGAACCCACACAAAAAGTTTTAAAAAAACAGATTAAACGGTCAAATTAATCTATTATAGGTACATTAACATGATCGTTAATATATGCATAGCTCTACCTGTTTCATAAATAGCTCTTGAGTTTATCTTCAAAGCTTTCAAAATATGCATTGAAAAAACAAACATTATTTCGACATGCAGTTTTTCATTCTTCATAATATCTTATAGTATAGCCGATTAGTTTTAAGTAGAAACTTGTTTTTCTTTATACAACAGAGGTAATAACATGCCAATTACATTATTGCAACATCCAAAATTATAATTATCATCAATTTAAGACACAATTGAAATCTATTTTTCTGTAACTTCAAAGCTGTTTCTCTCTATTTAAAGGTCGATAAGCAATTAATCTATGGCTTCTTTAACATGAGTAAATAGATATCCAATTATTTTACTTTTAAGCTAACTGTTTTGTTGTCTATTTTAACTTTATGAAAAGGTCAACAACCAACAACCAGCATTTATTCATCCTGTTTTGGTGGAAATGGACATTTTGATGAGTCAATATTCAAATTGTCACCTACAATTGGGTGTTCTAACGTTATTATATTAACAATTTTGATGTTGGATAGAATATCACTGTATTGAAACCGAACTCAGTTTATCTCACATTTCACATCTTTCAAAAAAGCTAATTGTAAACATTTTATCAAGCTCTATGTTTCATAGTGTAAGGGTCTTTGTTCTAAAAGCTAGAGCAAGACGATATTCCGTCTTTGAGGGAAGTAATAAAAACAACTAGATAATAGAATGAATAAATTTGACGTATTTGTAATAGGAACTGGAGTAGCTGGTACAATCATTGCCAACAAAAGTGCAGAAGATGGACTTAAAACTGGTATTGTTGACAATCGAGAATATGGTGGTACATGCGGTTTGCATGGTTGTATTCCTAAAAAAATATTAGTAGGTGCAGCAGATATTGTAGCTTCTTCAAAGAATCTTGAAGGGAAAGGTGTTGATAAAGCGACATCAATAAACTGGAAAGAGCTGATAGACTTCAAAAACACTTTCACCGACCCTATGCCCAAAAATAAAGAAGCAAACTTCAAAAAAAATGGAATATACACTTACCACGGTGAGCCTAAATTTGTTGCTGAGAATCAATTGAAAATTGGTGATGATATAATTGAGGCAAAGAAGATAGTTGTTGCTACTGGTGCTGTGCCTAGAGAGTTGGCTATTCCTGGCGCTGAACATGTTTTATCGAGCGACGATTTTTTTAAAATGAAAGAACTTCCAAAGTCATTACTCTTTATTGGTGGTGGATACATTGCTTTCGAGTTTGCGCACATTGCTGCACGCAGTGGTGCTAAAGTAACTATTCTGCAAAGGAGTTCAAGATTTCTCAAACACTTCGATAATGATATTGTTGAACATTTGTTTGGTGCAACAAAGGAATTGGGTGTTGATTTAATTATGAACACTGAAGTAACGCAAGTAAAGAGAAACAAAAATGCATATACTGTTATTGGAGATGACAATGGTAGCATGAAAGAGTTCGAAAGCCATGCTGTGTTTAATACATCGGGTAGGGTTCCTGCTATTCATAATCTTGATTTGGATAAAGGTAATGTACATTACTCTGACAATGGGATAGAAGTGAGCTCTTTTATGCAAAGCACAACCAACCCAAAAGTGTATGCTGCAGGAGATAATACAGCTACAGATGGATTGCCGCTAACTCCTTTTGCTACAATGGAGGGACATATTGTATCGGCAAATATATTAAATGGGAATAATAAAAAACCTGATTACGGTGTTCGTCCTACTGTAGTTTACACCATACCTGCTTTAGCAATGGTGGGCTTGACTGAGGAGCAAGCAAGGAATGACAAGTTAGACATCACCGTCAAATATGCATCAGTACCTCATTGGTTTGCTGCTAAGCATTTTGGGGAGAAGACTTATGCATTCAAAGTTATTTTAGATAAGAAGAGTAATCTTATTTTGGGCGCTCACATCATCGGTCCGAATGCAGAAGAGACCATCAATGTTTTTGCAGTGGCTATGCAGGCTAGCATGAAAGCTAAAGATTTAAAAACAATTCCTTTTGTATTTCCTTCGGCATCATCAGATATTGCTAAGATGGTATAGTTTTTTATTTTTGTATCTTTACAAAAATAAAAAAACAAGATAGATATGATAAAATTTTTAGTAGGCGCAAAGGATATACCTAAAAGGGCAAGCCAAGTAATTGTGGTTTCACCAAAAAACAATTCTCAAGATTATAATATACCCTTAGGAGTAATTAAAAAGATAGAAAAGCTTATTGCAGATAAGGAGAATGGGGTTTTTACTTTATATGAAAATGATATTATTAGATTAGTATCGGTTTATGCAAAGGACGAACCTGAAGTTGTTAACGATTCGGAGGAGTTACGCCTATTTGGAGCAACAGTTTACAAAGCACTCGAAACAGAAAAGATTGAAGAGGCTCAGTTAATAGGATTCACCGATGCATTGTCAGTATGCGAGAGAAGTCTATTCCTTGAGGGAATGTTGCTATCGCAATATCGTTTCAATAAATATAAGAAGAAAAAAGACGAGCCTTCACTCGAAACTGTCTATATGGATAAAGAGGCTGTTGTATCAGGAGAATTAGAAGCCTTAGAAAATTTAGTGAAAGCTGTTTCTTTTGCCAAAGATTTGGTAAACGAACCAGTTAATTACCTTGATGCTCCTAAGTTTTCGGAACTTGCCAAAGAGATGGCAAAACAATGTGGTTTTACCACTGAAGTGCTCGATAAAACCAAGATTGAAGCGCTGAAGATGGGTGGTTTGCTTGGTGTGAATCAAGGATCGGATACTCCACCCACTTTCAATATATTTACGCACAAGCCTAAAGGTGCTGTCAATAAGCAACCACTTGTGTTAGTTGGGAAAGGAGTGATGTTCGATACTGGTGGTTATTCGCTTAAACCTTCCAATTATATGTCGGATATGAAAACCGATATGGCTGGAGCAGCTACAGTGTTGGCAACTATTATGGCAGTTGCATCAAATAAACTTCCTTATTATGTAATTGGGTTAGTTCCAGCTACCGATAATAAAATTAGCGCTAATGCACTAGTCGTTGACGATATTATTACCATTTCTGATGGAACTACAGTGGAAGTTCAGAACACCGATGCAGAAGGGCGATTGGTATTGGCAGATGCTTTGGCTTATGCCAAACAATTCAAACCTGAGTTAGTTATCGACTTAGCAACCCTGACTGGTGCAGCAGCAGCTATAACTGGTTCTTACGGTATTGCAATGGCTGGAAATAGCAAGAATGCTATGAAAGAGCTGAATAAATCGGGCGATAATGTATATGAACGCTTGATAGAACTACCTATGTGGCGAGAGTACGAGGAGTTGTTGAAAAGTGAGATAGCCGATATTAAAAATATTGGAGGTGCAGTAGGAGGTGCGTCAACAGCAGCTAAATTCTTGGAACATTTCACAGATTATGATTGGATACACCTAGATATTGCAGGACCAGCATCAGTAAAGAAAGCTAGTGGATATATTCAAGCCGGAGCTACTGCTTGTGGTGTAAGGTTGCTCTACGATTTTATTGAAGGTAAAATAGGAAAAGAAAGAATTAGTTGTACTGTGTAAATCGTTTTTTATAATATCAATAGATACAAAAAAACCAATCTCGAAGGGTCGGTTTTTTTGTATAACAATAATTTTAAAGCCCGATTTTACATCACAACTATTTATATAATTACCTCCTTGCCCACATAAAAAGACTCCAACCTTCCCTGCATTTTTTTGGTTAACACTTCAATAGCTTTCTCTCCCGTACAATGCCCCGTGTAAAATTGTGCCACAGGCAATAGGTTGATTAGTTCGTTGGCTATGCTGGTTAACTCCTCTGTAGTTTCAGTCTCTACATACTCTTTGCCATCTATTAGGTGGAAACCTCCATACAAACAATGTATCTTTTTTGAGGGGATTACCGATTGCACCGTGGCTACAATATTTAGCACACCATTGTGGGCACAACCTGTAAACACGCACAGTCCTTTTGCAGTATCTACTACCAGAATCAATTCGTGGTCAAACTTATCTAATTCCTCCACATCATTATCTTGTCTGTAGAGTATCGCATTGCCTTTAGGCATCTCATACCTCTTTTCGATGTCAGTTATCAGCCAAAGATTATCTACAGAGGTGTTTTTGTCCACTAGAACAAACCTATCTTTATACTCTTTTAATTCATCTGTAAATCCATTCATTTTCTTCACGCCCTTCTTCAACGAAAAGTATTCGTAATCGAATAGGGTAGCGTTCAAATATACTTTTGCAGTTTTGTTTATCTTCATAAAAGCCACTAAACCACCCACATGATCGTAGTGTCCATGCGAAATAACCACTTTGTCAATCTCTCTTAAATCTATGCCAAGCTTTTCTGCATTGCGCATAAACAGGTCAGATTGTCCAGTGTCGTACAATATCTTTTGGGCATCGTCCAATTCTATGTATAGCGATAAGCCATGCTCTGTTTTCAAGTTCTCCGACTGGGTTCTGTTGTCTGTTAGGGTTAGTATTTTCATAGGTTTGAAGTTATATGAGTGTTTTACGGTAAAGGTAGTAAACTTATATTATATATAGAAAATGTCTAGGTGTTTTAACCCTCATATACTTGCATATCTCTTTGTATAAATTAGCACAAAAGCTTATTTGCGTCAACTAGCAGATAAGTAAAGATAAAAGAGGTAAATAAATAGATAGTCTAACTCTAGAAGAAATGTTGTTTGCTCGGAAAGTTTTTTACGACAGTGTTTTTAATTACTAAATGTTGTGCTGTCGCAAGACTTTTATTTGCGGGACAATTAAATGTTTATCAGTAATAAAAAAGAAAGGTGTAACAATGAAAACAATTACTCTTTACTTGCTCTTATATTGATAAACAGGAATTATTTCCAATCCTTTCTCTTTAAAATTTGCTTTTACTTCATTGTAGTGGCGTGTAAAACCCAAAACAAATCCACCTCCGCCCGAACCGCAAAGTTTGAGTGTAAATTTACTTGAAGCAAGTCCATCTTTCCACTCCGCATGCAATGTGGGGGGGATCATATTAGTAAAGTGTTTTACTTGAAATTTTGAGAGTGCTTGTACATCTTGTGTAAACTTCTCGATATCAGCATCGATAAGAGAACGAATACAGCTATTGTTGAGAGGTATATATTCGTTGAGGATGCTGTCTTTAAATGTAGGATTCTCGCAATCTTTCATAAACTGATCGACTAGTGGAGCTGTTTTAATAGCCTTCCCACTATTTATCAAGAAAATTGCATCATTAGATGTTAAGTCGTAGCGAGGTATATCGATGGGATGTATGGTTTGATCTTTTTTGGAAAGTAGTGGAAGTTGTATGTAGCAAACAAGAGGATCAATGCCTGAACTTGTGCCATGAAACCATGATTCGAGAATAGCTAAATCTTTTTTTAATTGTGGTATGTCTGCTTTTGATGTTGATGAACGAGAAAACGTTTTTCCATTCTTAGCATATCTGTGGTAGAGAGATGCTACTAAAGCACCACTACTTCCTAAGCCATATCCTTCTGGAATTGAAGACTCAAAATACAACCCTTCATCAATCTCTTTCTTCATCAATTTATAGTTGAACCTACTTAGTAGATTGCTTTTTTCTGCAGTGGGTAGTAGAAATTGCTCATAGTATTCGAGCAACTGTTGATTGCTGTGTCTAGCAAAATTTAAATCTGTGTAGTGATTATTGTTGATAAATTTTAGTGAACCATTGAAATGGCTATATGGAATTGTTAATGCCATGGAGTTGCAAATGATGCTGTACTCACCAAAAAGCATTATTTTGGAATCGAAAGAATCGTTGTGGTATTCTTTGTTTTTTGACATATAATATTGTAATAATCTCCTTTTATATGGAGTAGAATGTTTTAATTAAATGGATAAAGATAGTAATTACTTTGAAAATACTTTCTTCTGTATTTTATTTTTTCCAGCTAGTAATTAACCTCTCAACCTTTTTTATTTTCAATGTTTTTTGTTTTTATTGGACCATCTCCTATTTGGTCACAAATAATTCTTTTTTCGTAACAGAGAGGTTTTATCCTCTCTCCAATCCAAGGTAGTATTTTATCCTCCTCATATTTTGGATATAGTAAATGTACATTGGGTCCCGCATCCATACTAAATCCAACCGATAGTCTTTGCTCGAGACGAGCTTTTCTAACCTCTTCAATTACCTTGAAACTATTGGCGTGAAGTAGGCTGTATCCAGGATTGGAGCTCATCATCAGTGCATGCAGTGAGAGAGCTTCATGTTCGGCAATATCAAAAAACTGATTCCAATCGCCCATTTTCAATACTTCTAGAAGTTTCTCTGTATTGTTGTTAGCTTGCTTGATGCGTGCAGTGCCATAAGGATGGTTGTTCATCAATGCATGTCCCTTGCTGCTACTCACTTTCTTGCTTTTGGGTTCTATAATGAGTATAGCGTTGGCTATATGCATAAAATTGGTGTGAATATCTTTTAGCTCTACAGCGTAGTTGTCGCTACTTTCTGCTACAGCAGAAGTTTTGCCCCAAATTGTCCAACCTCCATATAGTGAGCGTGCTGCACTTCCAGAACCCAAACGTGCAATGTTTGACACTGTTTGAATATCTATGTTTTGATTGGTATCAACGCCAATTTTTTGTTGAAGATCAGCCAAACAAAGAGCCAGTGCACTCATACTACTTGCCGACGAGGCAATCCCCGATGAGTGAGGAAAAGTGTTTGAACTCTCAATACTGAGGTGATGTGTGGCAATAAAAGGAAGAGTAGCTGATGCTAGTTCTAGTAAGTTAGCAATCTTAGCATTAAATTTCTCTTTTTTGTTGCCATCTAACAAGAAGGTAAAACCTGCTTTGTTTGAGCGCACAGCCGTAACACGAGTTGTTGTTACAGCGTTTTTTAATGAAAAGCTAATGCTAGGGTTCAATGGTTTTTGAATCTCCTTCTTTCCCCAATATTTTACGATTGCCAAATTGGAGGGGCTTTGCCACTCAGTAATATATGTTTTAGATTTATTATTAGTCATCGTTATCTTTTCTCTTGGTTAGTAGTTTCACAAACAGTTTAGTTTTCCTATGGTTCAATGCTGCTTTGTGAGATTACGAAGTTGTGTGGAGTTTTTTCAGTTTCTTTTTCATTGATAAATATTTAAGTACTCCTGCTATAAGTATTGTAATACTCAATACAAAACACACGGGAGCTAGCCATTTGATGTTTTTGAAATCCTCCATTTGCAAAAAGGCAATTCCTCCAAGAGTGATATAGAGTGCAGTTCGTATATAAGAAAACAGTGTTCTCTCGTTGGCTAATCGGGTTCTTTCTAAAGCTAAGTAATCGTTCAGCTTGATTTCTTTTTTGTGTTTAAAGTTGGAATATGACATAAATTTATCTCAACTATCTATTTACTATTACTTCTTCTAAAGGGATAACTACTGGATATCCTTTTAGTTCAAATCTCTTTTTATTGGTTCTAAAATCCTCCTCTGAAAGAAAGAGTGCAAAATCACCACCCCAAGCGCCTAATGATTTTATTGCTCCATTGAAATCTGGAAATAGTAGTTGTTGAACAGGAGTAAGACCTGTAACCTCTGCAATTATCTGTTCGTGTTGATGCATAAGACTTATAAATGCTCCTATTTCTTTGGTTGTAGTGAAAGCTTGAGTTAACTCTGAAATTTCATCAACTAATTTTTTATGAGGCGAAGCTGATGCTAAGAATGATTTTACTTGCGATGAGGAGCTTTGCTTTTTATTGAGGTACACAATTCCTACCTGTTGAATGAAAGGAGGATTGAAATGTGCAAGTGTTATTTGTGGGGTTACATTTGCTCTGCGACGATAAAAGATAGGACTATTAGCAGAAGCACAAGCAATATCGTAGCCCGATCCTCCAATAGTCTCATCCATTAGCTGATAAGGGTTTATCCCTAACCATTGTTCTAGAAGGTGCAATAGAGTAGAGCTGCTACCCCAACCCCAACTAGGATCAAACTCAAGCATAGTATTTACCGAACTGTGATTGAGTTTTACTTGAATGGATGGGTCTTGCCCTATTGATTTTTGCAACATCAGTTGGAGGGTCTCTGCTTTTTTGTTATCGGTAGTTTCCAATAGCTTTAATTCATTATCAAACTTAGCCTCAAACCACAATCCATTGAGAGTTTCAGCACGCCATTTAAGTCCTGATTTAGGGATTGTTTCTACAGAAAGTGTTTGCCCTTTATTGAGCGGAACAGCCAATGCCATAGCTCCTTTAAGAACTAAGTATTCACCTGTTATAAGTAGTTTGCCATGGGCATGAAATTTCTTCATAATTTTAAATAGGTTGTCAGTTCAAACTGCTTCAACTGATTAGTCTATAAGTATTATCGGCTTAAAAACTTTCTCACTTTTTGTATGCTTACAGTTTTGTCTGAAAAGTAGGCCTCTGTTTGTTTTCTCTCTTCTGCTGTAGCATTAAAGCTTGTGAGTATATTGGATAGGTGCAGTTTCATGTGTCCTTTTTGAATCCCCGTAGTAACTAATGAAGCAACCGCAGCAAAGTTGTTGGCTAAACCTGCTGATGCAGCAATACTCATGAGCTCTTCTGCCGATGGGTTTTGAAGAATCTCCATAGACAATGCTGCCAAAGGATGCAAACGGGTCAATCCGCCTACAGTGCCCAATGCCATAGGAATTGTAAGTGAAAGATTAAATTCTCCATCGTTAGTAATTTCGCATTGCGACAATGAACGATATTGTCCATCGCGCGAAGCGTATGAATGCCCTGCTGCCTCTACGGCTCTAAAATCGTTGCCTGTAGCTAATATCACTGCATCTATTCCGTTGAAAATTCCTTTGTTGTGCGTTACTGCTCGATGAGTGTTGTGATAGGCAATGTCCATAGCTAGTTTGAAACGCTGTGAAAACTCTTGTGGCGATAGCTCTGCAGCATAAAGAGCCAAGTGTTCTACTTTGCAATTAACCTCGCAAGTTACTAAGCAGTTGGGGGTGTAGTTGGAGAGAATTGCCATAATAATTTCTACAGTGGAGAGGTTTTGCTCTTCAAAATAGTTGACCAAAGGTTCTTTCATTGCTTCTAAGCAAGTGTTGATGAAGTTTGCACCCATACTATCGGCTGTCTTGAATGAGACTTGCATTTGCCATACATTGTCTAGTTCGGGTTGAGGAATAAACTCAATAGCTACTATTCCACCCTCCCTTTGATCCATGCTGTGAGTTATCTCTTTTACCGATGATTTTAAATGGGCTTCAATTATTGGAGCATGTTTTTGTAGTATATTTGCTTCGCCATTCCATTGAAACCAAAGATGACCAATCTTTACAGTATTGTGAACAGTTGTTTTAAAACCCCCATGGCTTGCCCAAAATGAAGCAGCCCTTGAAGCTGCAGCAACTACAGAACTCTCTTCAATGACCATTGGCAATACATGCATTTTACCATCGATAAGGAAGTTGGGAGCAACGCCATAGGGCAAGTAGAAGTTGGACAATGTGTTTTCTGAGAAATTTTCGAAGATAGCTTGATCAGTTTCGTGGCGATAGTGATTTGTAGTCTTAGCCAAATCAATTGTCAAAGGAAAGTTGTTTTGAATATATGCTATCTTCTCTTTTCTGCTTAGCTTTGAAAAACCTCTTGCAATTTCCATTATACGTATTTGATTAAATGTTGTTTCTAATTTTCAGATAGGTTGAAGCAAGTTGATAGCTTCGTTCTACCTGTTGAAGGTAGTTTCTCAACTCTTCATACTCTCCCGATGCAGCTTTTAAGAGAGTTGAGCCCATGCCAACTACTGCTTTAAGTTGGCTCATTTGTTGTAAATGAAACCCATCTAGTATGTTCGTTATTCCACCCGAAATAATAACTTGCTTGCATTTGTAAGTGTTCGATTTTGAAACAATTTCATTTATCAGCTTCGTCATTTCTTCGGCTGTATGGCCTATTCTGCCGAATGCCTCAAAAGCTTTCAGCTCTTTTTCTTGACTTCTTAGTAGTTCTAATAAAGTAAAGTTAGTTCCACCCAATGCACCAAATTCAATAGCTTCGATGGGTAAATGTAACAATTGATTGATGCTCTCAGGACCCATTCCTTGCCCCACTTCTTTTACTATTACTCTTTGATTCGTAATCTCCAAAAACTCTTGTAATGTGTCAATTGGAGGTCGTTTGATAATCTCTCCTTCAGGTTGAAAAGCTTCTTGAAAGGGATTGATGTGGATGATTATTCCATCGGCTTTTAACAGGGCTATCAATCTTGATATCTTATCTACTGCTTTCTTTTCTAAGAGTTGTTCAAGTTGTGCAATTCCTAGATTTGCATAAAAAGGAGACGCATCACCCACGATGTGACGTAGATTGAAATCGGGTAAATGTCTTTCATCTTCCAACAATACACGGCATGAACCAACTCCCATACCCAAACCAAACTCATTGCAGGCCCGTGCCAAATTACGATTGATATTACCTGCTTGCGGTGTTCCACCAGTCATACTGCTTATCCAAAGAGGCAAACGCATGGTTTTTCCAGCAAATAAAAAAGGGGCAGGTCTGCCTGTTGGATGTGCTGACAAAAGAGGCTCGTAGTTGAACCTTTTGTCGGCTGCATCTTTGTCAACCCGCGCATTGAAAGCTTGGTTTATATGGTCTTTCTTTCTATCGTTCATGAGTTGTTTTGAGTTCTATTGTTAAATATTGTAGGTGTAGTGAGCTAGATTGTTTTTTTATACACCTAGACCTCTTGCAATGATTAAACGTAAAATTTCAGAAGTTCCTTCTCCTATTTGTAATAGTCGTTGGTCTCTGTAGAATCGTTCAATAGGGTTGTCTTTGAAAAGGCCTGAACCACCAAATATTTGAACAGCCTCATCTGCAATCTCTCTAGCTATTTCGGAGGAGTAGAGTTTAGCCATAGCAGCTTCAGTAGCATAAGGTTTGCCATTATCTTTCATTATACATGCTTTATACAGAGTGTTTCTAGCTAGCTCTAACTTCATACTCATATCAGCTAATTTGAATCCAATAGCTTGGTTTCGTCCAATAGCTCTGCCAAACTGTTCACGTTTCTTTGCATGTTTAAGTGCCATTTCAAAAGCGCCCTGTGCTAAGCCCAATCCCATGGCAGCAATTGAAAGTCTTCCTCCATCAAGCGTTTTAAGCATATAACGTATGCCTTGACCCTCCTCTCCCAATAGATTGGAGTAGGGAACGCGGCAGTTTTTAAAAGTGAGCTGCGCTGTGTCGGCAGCTCTCCACATCATTTTCCCTAACATTCGTTTTGCTTCAAATCCTTGAGTACCATTCTCAACAAAAATGGTGGTTAAATTGGAGCGACTATTACTATCGGTAGTCATTACTTGCAATGTTACACCTAATGTTAGCGGAGTAGAAGCATTAGTGATATATCTTTTTGTCCCATTAATTACCCATTCATCACCATCTCTCACAGCAGTTGTTTGTGTGCCACGTGCATCAGATCCAGCATTCACTTCGGTAAGACCAAAAGCCCAAAGATGATGACCCGAAGTTAGCTTGGGAAGGTATTTGTCTTTCTGTTCTGTTGTACCATAGTTAATAATGGGAATTAATCCAAGACTATTGTGTGCAACTACTGTTGCGGCTTGTGAACTATCCACCCTTGCTAACTCTTCTACAGCAATAATATATGATAATGTATCTTTTTCTTGACCTCCATACTTTTTAGGTGCAACCATACCAAGTAACCCTTGCTCGCCCATTTTTATTGTTAGTTCAGTAGAGAAGCGTTCCTCTCTGTCTAAAACAGCAGCTTCAGGAGCAATTACCTCCTCTGCAAATGCACGAATTCTCAATCTTCCTTTTTCTTGTTTTTCGTTAGGAAATAAATTCATAATTGATTATATAATTATCTTGTTATTAGTTTGTTGATTTATTTGTATTTTCAATTTCTACTAACAAATCATTGGCTTTTACGTGATCGCCTTGAGCAATAAATATCTTTTTTACAATACCATCGTTTGGCATCTCTATATTGTTTTCCATTTTCATGGCTTCCAACATCAATAATGTGTCGCCGGCCTTAATCTGTTGTCCTTCTTGAATGTTGACTTTAATTATTTTTCCAGGGATAGGTGCTATTACGTTAATTTTACTTTGGTTAGAATTTAAGTTTTTTCTGCCACCATTGTTCTTTGATAAATGATGGTATGAAATAACTTTCCAGCTTTCTGTGTCTTTTTCCAACAAAAGTTCATTATTAGGTGTAATTACGTAACTAAATTGAAACTCATTGTTTTCTAATGTGAGTTTTATTTTATTATTTTCAATTCTTATATTTGAAACTGCTTTATAAGCTTCGTTCTTGAACGAAAAACTTAATTGTTCAACATCTTTACTATATTCAACTTCAACTAATTGGTCGTTAATTAAATACTTAGCTTGTTTGTTGAGGCGGTAAAACCCTATTTCGTTCCATACATTTCCATTTTTTGGTTTGGCTCTAAATTGCCAACTAAGAACAGCAGCTATTACAGAATCAATAGATGTAATAACAAGAGTAGGCGTTTTAAATGTTTCGCAAAAGCTTGTATCTACGTTTCCGGTTTTAAATTCGCTGTTCTCCAAAATGCTCTTTAAATACCATATATTGTTTTTGTTTCCCATTAGAGAAGTAGTCTGTAACGCTCTATTCATTTTATCAATTGCATAGAGACGGGTAGGGGCATGGGTGATTATTTTCGCTAACATTGGGTCAAAGTTTGGAAGAATCTCTACCGAGTCTTCAAACCAACTATCGGTCCGTGCTAAGCTTTTTTCTGGCCATTGCACATTCAATACCTTTCCCGGAGCAGGATGGAAATTGTTTTGAGGGTCTTCGGCATATATTCTGCACTCCAAGGCGTGTCCGTTTATCTTAATATCCTCTTGCAAAAGCATTAATGGTAAACCCATGGCGATGAGTAATTGTTGCTTTACTAAATCTATGGAAGTAACCATCTCTGTTACGGGATGTTCCACTTGTATGCGAGCATTCACTTCTAGAAAGTAATGATTACCATTTTTATCTACTAAAAACTCGACAGTTCCTGCATTTTCATAGCCAATGTTTTTACATAGCTTGAGTGCATCAGATGTAAGTTTTTCTCTAAGATTATTTGTAAGGAAAGGAGAGGGAGACTCTTCAATTATTTTTTGATAACGACGTTGAATAGAACATTCACGTTCGTATAAATGGATGCAATTTCCATATTGATCGGCAAGTATTTGCACCTCTATATGACGAGGTTGTCTAATAAACTGTTCAACCAAAAGAGTTTTGTCACCAAAGTATCTTTCAGCTTCACGCTCTGCCTGATTTAATTTTTCCTCAAGTTCTGAGTGAGATGCAACCATTGTCATTGCTTTACCACCACCTCCTGCTGCAGCTTTAATCAATAGAGGATAGGGTAGTTCTTTATGTTGATCGTATATTTCATCTACGGTTCCAAAAAAACCTTTGGTTACAGGTATCTCAAGAGATTGTGCAAGAAGACGGGCATTTGTTTTATCTCCTACTTGTCGTATTACATCGGCAGTAGGACCAATAAATATTATTCCAGCCTGTTTTACTGCCTCTGCAAATGCAGGGTTTTCTGATAAGAAACCGTAGCCAGGATGGATTGCATCAGCCTTTTTTGACAAAGCAGCTTTTATAATTGCATTAATATTTAAATAAGTTTGGGCTAGTGTATCACCTTCTATAAAAACTTCTTCGTCTGCTGGAGTCTGAGGTTCAGATTTAGTAATAACTCCAATAGTGGTGATGCCCATTTTCTTTGCTGTACGGTTGATGCGTACAGCAATCTCTCCTCTATTAGCAATAAAGAGTCTGTGTATGGGGCGATATTTAACTGAGTTTTCAATCATTTTTGTTCGAATTAGTACTTTTAAAAAATGTGGAGACTCTTTCTTCTGCTTCATCTGATTTTCGAGCTGTTGCAATAAGAGAAGCACAATAGTTCTTTGTCTCTTGCGAGATATTAAAGGAGCTTTGCTCTAAATAGTTCAATAGCTCTTTTGTTTTTGTTGTAGCGTTAGGCCCTAAACTTGCCATTTGCTCTGCTATTTGATGTGTACTGCTATCTAGCTGTTGTGGGGACACTAGTATGTGTGCCAATCCATATCTAAGCGCATCATTACCGTCAAATAAATGGCTAGAAAGCAAAAGATATCGTGCAATGCTACTACCAATCTTTTTCACGATGTAAGGAGCTACAGTTGCCGGAATAATTCCTAATGCAGTTTCACTAAATTTGAATTGGGCATCGGGTGATGTAATTACCACATCGGCACATGCCATCAATCCAATGGCACCACCATAAGCACCACCTTCAACTTTAGCAATAATCGGTTTTGGATAACAAGACATTGTATGATATAGCTCATTAAAAAGTTGAGCATCTGAAAAGTTTGTATCATCCGATTGGCGCATTCCTTCTTTCATCCACGCCAAATCTGCTCCTGCCGAAAAAAAACCATTGTTACCCGAAAGTACTAACACATTAAACCTTAAAGAGTGAGCAGAGGATTCGAGAAAACTTAACAACTTTTCAATTGTGCTTTTTGCTAAAGCATTCTTCTTGTGTGGTCTATCAATCTTTATATAACAAACCTTATTTGTATATTCTTTTATTGCAATCATATTCAATAATTAGTAAAAGCTACATTCTTAAAACTCCGTATTTTGCTTTTTCGAAAGGAGCATTGAGCGATGTCTCTAATGCCATGCCCAACATATCTCGTGTTTGTACAGGGTCGATAACACCATCGTCCCACAATCTTGAAGTACTGTAATAGGGCGAGCCCTCTTTTTCGTATTGAGCAATGATATTATTTTCAATTATACTAAGTTCTTTTTTAGAAACGGGAACTCCATTGGCAGCAGCTTGGTCTTTTTTTAAAGTGCACAATACTTGTGCTGCTTGTTTGGCGCCTATCACTGAAATGCGTGCATTGGGCCACATAAAAAGAAAACGAGGCTCGTAAGCTCTACCTGCCATAGCATAATTTCCTGCTCCATACGATCCACCAATAATCACCGTAAAAAAAGGAACTCTGGAGTTTGCCAAAACATGTATCATTTTGGCACCATCTTTAGCTATCCCTTTGTGTTCATATTTTTTACCTACCATAAAGCCTGTAATATTTTGTAAAAATACCATGGGGATTCCCCTTGAATTGCAAAGTTCAATAAAGTGAGTACCTTTCAGTGCCGACTCTGAGAAAAGAATGCCATTGTTGGCTAAAATTCCAACCTCGTATCCATGCAGTCTAGCAAAGCCAGTTACTAGTGAAGTACCATAGTTTTCTTTGAAAGAACGGAAAGAGTCTTTGTCTATAATACGTTCTATAATCATATTCACATCGGGCCATGGTTTGTTGGCTTCAGGAATAAATTGATAAAGCTCTTGAATTGGAAACTTTGGAGGTTGAGCCTTTTCACGATGAAGTGTTTGTTTTGAGGTGCGAGGTAGATGTCTGAAAATATCACGACAAATCTCTAAAGCATGATCATCGTTTTCAGCCAAATGGTCGGCAACACCCGAGATAGAGGTATGTACTTCTGCGCCTCCCAACTCTTCTTCTGTCACTACTTCGCCCGTAGCTGCTTTAACTAAAGGCGGACCTGCCAAAAATATAGTTCCCTGATTTCGCACAATAATTGTTTCGTCACTCATGGCTGGAATATATGCACCACCAGCGGTGCATGAACCCATCACAATGGCTATTTGCGGCAAGCCTACTGCAGACATGCGGGCTTGATTGAAGAATATTCGTCCAAAATCATCTTTGTCAGCAAACACATTGGCTTGCTCGGGCAGGAATATTCCTCCAGAATCAACCATATAGACAGAGGGAAGTCGATTCTTTTCAGCAATCTCTTGTGCCCTCAAATGCTTTTTGATGGTTTCGTGTACATAAGTGCCACCTTTGACAGTAGCGTCGTTGGCAACAATCATCACCTCTCTGCCCTGTATTAAGCCAATTCCTGTGACAATACCTGCCGAGGGAAACTCGTCATTGTATTGACCATTAGCGGCAAGTGTAGAGAGTTCAAGAAACGGAGTGTCGGGGTCTGTTAACCTATCAATGCGTTCTCGCGCCAATAGTTTGCCTCTATTTATATGTCGTTCTCTTTGCATGTCACCACCTCCTAATGATGCTTTTCTTATTTTACTCAAAAGCTCTTGTGACAATGCTCTATTGGTACTTTCGTTGTTTTTTCTGTTTTCAATATCCATAATATTATCACTAAAGTATAGTTGCATAACTATTAATATTGGTAATTGTTCTTTTAATGTGTGGAAATTATTGAGCAAGCTTTAAGAAATAGGCTTTTTAAAACCATTAATCAAAGATATAGGCTCATTGCTCTGCTCTTTGTCTTGAAATCAAATCTTTCATCTACAATACAGCAATTATGACATGAAATTAAAATCTTCCGTGTATGATTCTGCAATGATAAAATATAATTCAAATCACCCGTATATAATTCGATTACCATGTCATAAAGCTCAAATCTATCGCCATAGAAACTAGGAAATGAGCTGAAACTTAAATCTGTGATTGAGAAAATGAAAAAATGACATAAACTCCAAATTCCCAGCCGATGTAATGTAAAACAATCGTATAAGAGTGGAATCTTCAACAAAAGAAATGGAAACTGAGAGCTAAATGCCATTTCTACGATAAACGAGGAGGTTTATCTGTTTTTATTGCTAGCAATAGTCAAACTATATTATTTTATTTTTTGTAAGATGGCACGAATATAATTAATGAGGGTGTCCAATAAGTTTTGGTCACCCTTTTTTATGTTGTAAAACATCATATT
>CAZUHZ010000023.1:0-18179 GCA_964620895.1 uncultured Dysgonomonadaceae bacterium
CCAGCGGAGGGAGAAAAGGGTGGGACGGGTGGCGTTCGTTAATCCAAGGTGTTACCGATGGGCTTTCGAGCCATCAGATGCTATTATTCGCAAGGTGAAGGGTTTTGTTTTCGTAGGAGGTTGGGAGCTCCTGCTCCGCACATGGGATGATTGATAACAAGTTGGGATTATTGAAACTATCTAAGTCTCAGTTTGTTATGCAACCACATGGAATGCAAATCCGCACGATCCGTGAGGGGTGGCATTATAAATGAGGGTGTGAGGGATATGTGGTGTTTGGTTTTTGGTAAAATCCTCTATCATTCCGACACACAAGTGAGGGGTCTATCAAATTTTTCTAGCATGTTTTAGCTCATCTTTCACTACGTTCAAGATGACAATGAAATCTAAAAGCAAACACCTACTTTTACTGCCAATCCAGAGAGCTAACTGTTGTTATGCAAAAAAGCACTATTTCTGTCACATAGAGCCATTCTCTATAGTGCCTATTGCCCCCCTGTAACAAAAAGTAGTAATAGGCACAAGAAAATTATCCAGTATTTGTCAGTCACACCATATCTCACTTACCATCAAAACTTAACCATTACCCCAACAGCAGGTAAAACAGTTCCCGATACATTATCCAGCAAGCGAATATTATATATTTTTTCACCTGCTTTTTTTGGATTATCTATCTCATCCACATTACCATCCACATCTTTATTGGTGTAGATGGGTACGCTTTCAGACTGGAAGTTGTAGGCATTTCGCACATCGGCATAAAAATTCAATGCAAATTTATTGAAATAAATCTCTTTATCTAAGCGCAAATCGAGTGAATGGTTGGATGATAATCGAAGTGTATTGAATTTGTCGTAATCTAAATAGTATTGATTGGTTATATTCCATGCTTCTATGTTTTGCGACAACTCTAAGTCGATTGGTGTATAAGGGGCACCTCCACTAAAACGCCATCGCCCCGAAATATTCCATCCCTTACCCATGTTGTAACTACCAATCAGGTTTATCATGTGTCGTGTGTCCCACGACGAAGGGCGATATACATTGTCTTTGTCTGTAAATTCGCTTTTAAAAAAAGTGTAGGTGGTGGTAATATTCAGCTTGTTCCAATCCATTATTTTGTACAATACTTCTATACCGTATGCTCTACCCTTACCAATAGATGTGATTTCTTCGTCGCCTACCTGCCCATACTCCGTTCCTTTGCTAGCAATGCTAACACCATCTTCTACCGAAAAAGGGTAGCGACTATATTGTTTGTAAAAGCTCTCTACACTCATGCGCATATTGTCTGCTGGGCGGTACTCGAATCCTACAATTGCTTGATTGGATGTAATATACTTGAGCTGTTCGTTTTTGTTTACAAACTCACCCTTTTTTTTGAACCCCATTGTAGTGTAGGCAGGTTGCGAAGCATAGCGACCAATATTTGCGTTGATGTCCCATTTATCCGCTACCTCGTAAGAAGCAGACAGGCGAGGGGAGAACTGGTTGAGAGGGTTCAGCATATTGTCATTAAAACTGTTTCCCACCACACTTACACCTAGCGAAAGCTTCAAGCGTCTATCAAAATAGTCGTCGGAAAGTTGAGCGAATGCTTGATAGCCAAAAAGATCTAAATTGGTGTCATATTTCAGCATCTCTTCAGCTCCATTACGAAAGACACTACGAAAAGAATTGTTGGTGTAGCGAGAATAATTAGCGCCAGCCCCAACTTTTAGTTTCATTGCCATATAGGGATAATCTCGCTCGAAGCGAAACCTATTTACAGCTTCGTCTGAGTTGTAATCTGATATTTTATTGCCCGGAATCGACTCATCATTATCTTTATACTTATAGTTTGAATTTCGCAACATGCTTCTGCTTAATACCCAAGTATCAATAAAGCTGTTTCCGAAGTGCTTATAAACAGCCCCCACAGTATAGTTCCACTGTTTGTAAACAGGAAGATAAGAGAGTAAATATTTTTGCGATTCTGTTCCGCTTTCTTCTAGGTCTGTATTGAGCACCAAGTCGTCGATAGCACCAATACCAAGAATTGTCAATTCGTTCTTTTGATCTATTTTTAGTTTGTATTTCGCTTGAAAGTCATTGTAGGTAGGCAGAAAAGGCAAGCCAATCAATTTGAAAAGCAATTGAAGGTAGGATTGACGTGCCGATACTATAAAAGTGGATTTATCATTAATAGGACCTTCAACTGTAGCGGCTGCATCAGATGCTCCTATTGCGAGTGATGTTTTAATAAACTGCTGAGAACCGTCTCTTTGCCTTATATCCATTACCGAACTCAGAGCATTCGTTCTATTGGCAGGAAAGGCTCCAGTATAAAAACTGATTTCTTCTACAAAGTCTGGATTGATAACACCTACTACTCCGCCAGAAGCACCTTGTGTGGCAAAGTGATTGATAATAGGGATTTCTACTCCATCAAGGTAGAACACGTTTTCGGAGGGACCTCCACCACGCACAATTAAATCGTTGCGATTGGGGTCGGTAGCACCTACTCCTGGCAATGTTTGCAATACTTTTGAAACATCACGATTGACACCAGCACCTTTTTCTATATCCCTAACGCCAACAGATATAACAGAGATGGGACTCTCGATGCGTTTAACATTGTAATTGGGGCGAACGGTTACTGCCTCCAGTTTTACCGTTGATTCTGGCATGCGGACATCAATAAATGAAGTTTGATTTCCCATCACTTGAATTTCGGAAGAAACAGTGGTTTCAAATCCGATAAAGCTAACAACAAGTCGAACAAAACCAGGTTTTACATTGGTAAGCTCGAAACTACCGTCCTCTTCGGAAATTGTGCCAAGCGTTGTTCCTTGAATTTGGATGCCTGCAAACTCAATAGGTTCGTTAGTGGTTGCATTGATAACTGTGCCTTTTATTGATGCATTTTGCGAAAAAGCAAAAGTTGGCAATAAAAAAGTGATGATGAAAAGGAAGAATGTAAATTTACGCATTCGAATATATTTCTAGAATGGTTTTATTTGTTTGATAAATAGAGCAAATATAAAGTAATAATATCTATTACACACTAAAAGTTTTTTATTTTTTTCAGCCATTGAAAGAGTTGAAGTTTGATAAAACGATATGTTGACTTTGCGTCACTGTTTATAAAATCCCTGAATGGCTGATTATTCCTAACGAAGAGAAAAGGCATAGCTTCACATCTATTCAACACTAAGACAGTGAATAATGTAAGTTGGCTCTGTTTTTGATAAAGCATAACAGTTGAAGCTGTTAAGCTAATAATAAAGCCTTATCATTAACATCTTTTGGAGTGATAATAATTTCGTTTCTCAGAATAAAACGTTAAATTTGGAACTTGAAATAAATATTTTGAAATTATTCATGCACATAATTAAATAACAAATAAATATGAAGAAAAGTGCTTTACAAATTGCTAGAAGCAGCTATGTTCCCAAAAAACCAGCTGTACTAGAAAAGAGTGTAACTATACAAGAGGGAGAGTCAACAACTGCGGTTTCTGACTTTGAAGAGTTAGAAAAACTTTTTCCTAAAACATATGGCAGACCCATTCTTAAGTTTGTTGAATCTGACGAGGAAGTTTCTCTACCAGCAACAAATGTGGGTGTTATACTTTCGGGAGGTCAGGCTCCAGGTGGACATAATGTGATAGCTGGAATTTTTGATGGTATCAAGCGCATCAACGAAGAGAGTAAATTATTTGGTTTTATATTGGGTCCTGATGGATTAATCAGACATAAATATAAAGAGCTTACATCTGATATTATTGATGAGTATCGCAATACTGGCGGTTTTGATATCATTGGTTCGGGTAGAACCAAACTTGAAACAACAGAGCAGTTTGACAAGGGTTTAGAAATACTCAAGAAATTAGACATTAAAGCTCTAGTTATTATTGGTGGCGACGATTCAAACACGAATGCTTGTGTTCTTGCAGAATATTACAAATCGATTGATGCAGGCGTTCAAGTAATTGGTTGTCCTAAAACAATTGATGGAGACCTCAAAAATGATTTAATTGAAGCTTCATTTGGTTTTGATACTGCTTGTAAAGTTTACTCTGAAGTAATTGGTAATATTCAACGCGACTGTAATTCAGCACGCAAGTATTGGCACTTTATCAAATTAATGGGGCGTTCAGCTTCGCATATTGCTTTAGAGTGTGCATTGCAAACACAACCTAACATTTGCATTATCTCTGAGGAGGTAGAAGCTAAAGAGCAATCGTTGGATGATATTGTTACAGATATTGCAACCATAGTTGCAAAACGTGCTGAAAATGGCGATGATTTTGGGACTGTATTAATTCCTGAAGGATTAATTGAATTTATTCCTGCGATGAAAGGACTGATTGCAGAGCTAAACGACTTCTTAGCTGCCAATCAAGTTGAGTTTGATGCAATACGTCGTTCGAAGAGAAGGGAGTACATCATTCACAAACTATCGGATGAAAACTCTAAAATCTATGAGAGTTTACCCGAATCTGTTGCTCTTCAATTGACGTTAGATCGCGACCCACACGGTAATGTTCAAGTATCATTGATTGAAACAGAGAAACTGTTAAGCGAAATGGTAAAAGAAAAACTTGACCAATGGAAGAAAGAAGGCAAGTATAACGGAAAGTTCGCAACCATCACACATTTCTTTGGCTACGAAGGACGTTGTGCAGCTCCATCTAACTTTGATGCAGACTATTGCTATTCATTGGGATATACAGCTTCTCTTCTGATTGCTTCAGGTAAAACAGGATATATGGCATCGGTAAGAAATACTATAGCTCCTGCATCGCAATGGATTGCTGGAGGTATTCCAATTACTATGATGTTGAATATGGAACGTCGTCATGGTGAGATGAAGCCTGTAATACAGAAAGCGCTTGTTGACCTAGAGGGTGCACCTTTTAAAGAGTTGGCAAAAAACCGTGACACATGGGCAATGGAAGCAGCTTATATCTATCCAGGACCGATACAGTATTTCGGGCCAGATGAAGTGAAGGAGCAACCTACAATGACATTGAAGTTTGAGCAAAACGCAAAATAACTCTTCTCTTTATAGCATTATAGCATAAAAAAAACCGTTAGAATTTCTAACGGTTTTTTTATGTTCTAAATCTTTCTATCAATTAAAAGAACTTATATCTATTATCAACTACTTTCAATTTTTCTTTCAATACTTCTACAGATTGAGTTTGTAGTCTATACATTGAATTTGATTGAAGTTGCGTTTTTTGCTGTTTAGCATCGTACTCTTCTGTTGATTGCTCGCGGTTTATCACATTAATAACATACACGCCCGCATTGCCTTTTAATGGTCCTACAACAGTGTTTAATGGTCCGTAGGCAGCATAAGCATTAAGTATGGGCTCGTTGCCCAAGTTTGTGATGTTTGAGGTATTGAAGTTTACAAATTTAACGGAATCTATCTCAGAGCCCATTGCTTCAGCATAATCGCTCATCGATGAAAGGTTTTTAGATTTGAGCTCTTCAATTATTGCCTCTGCTTTCTTTTCTCTTGAAAGTGTAGCCTTGATAAAATCTTGTACTTCTGACAATGGGGCAACTCCCGCAGGAATTAGTCTATCTATGCGTGCAATGATTCTGCTTTTCGACAAATCGAATTTCCTAACAGCTCCCTCTTTGCCATTGAATGCCCAGTTGAGCACTTGACGAGAACTTGGAATCTGTCCCAACATATGATCTGTGGCTGAAGCTGTGAAAGCAGGCACAACACTGTATCCTTGCTCACGTGCTTTTTCAGTAAAGTTTGTTTTAATATCTGGTTCAGATACGAACTGATTCAACTCGTTGTCAATATTGTTTTGAGTTTTGTCGCCAACAATAACTGGCATATTCACCACTGCTAATTTGTATTTTTCAATTGGAGCAGTTTTTTCTTCAATAGATATTAAAGCTTGCTGTCCGGGCATTCTCACTTTAATTACTGAACCTGCTGAGGCTGAAAATACTTCTTGAGCTAAATCAGATCCTGTTTGTGCTAAATCTATCTCGCGCACCCAACCTATTTCTCCACCGTTTGATTGTGGGTTTAGTTCGTTAGCAATATCAGCAAAATTAGCGCCATCTTTAATTTCTGTGTGCAAGCTATCTATATATGCAGTTACCAAAGAGTCGTTAGACATAGATTCGGGAATACCAATCATTCTGATTCTTGCAGAGTCGGGAGCAACTGTCTTGCCCATGTATTTGAACAGTTTGAAAGAGTTGCCATCTCTAAATGGTCCGTGAACATCAGATACTTCAGCAGATTCAACAAACGAACGTTCATCAGCAGTTAACTGCTTAGCAGAAACATACACATCCCTATAAGGGCGGTCAGAGTAGTCAGAAACAACTGAAGCTACATTTTCTGTAGTTAGTAGCTTTTCGTGCACCTCGGGTGTGATAGCTTCTACCTCTTCAAAGTCTTCGTCGCTAGGAACAATCTCTTTAGAGAAGTAAGTTATTTTTGCCATTGGCACATCTGTTTTAAACAAGTGCTGATTTTTGTTGTAATAACTCTTTATATCTGCATCGGTTATGTTAGCAACTGAATCTGGTATAGTATAGTAGTTTTGTACTGTGTACATTATATCTGCATCTTGTAACGATTGTTCAAAGGTAGTTTTTGCCTCTACATCGTTTGGCATAACTGCTGCCGATAATAGTGAGCCATACTTCTCTTCTAGTCGTTGATACTTGATTAGATTTTCTAAAAACAACCAAATCGATTTGTATTGTCTTACCATACCTACCTGCTCGGGAGGAAGGGTGCTTTCGTCTGTGTTTATTGTAGCAATAAAGTTGACTAGAGCTGTTCTATCAAACATTCCTGTTTCAGGATTGACAAACAGTGGAAGTTGTTGCAACAGGGGAGAAATGCTTTCCCCGTGTACTAAGTCATTCAATTCTTCTTTAGAAACAGAAAGCCCTAGTTTTGTAGCTTGTGCATCTAACAGACGCTCTTTTACCATTTGTTGGTAAACAATATCGCGAATTTGAGAAATTGCATTCTCATCAAGCGATGATTGTCCACTAATCATTTTCTGGAAATCTTCCCATTCTGTTACTCTGTCGAAGTATTGTCCTGTAGAGACGATAGCACCGTCAACTACAAATGCTTTGTCTTGATATTTACGGAAGAATGTATTACCCGAAGTTAATAAATCTCCTAAAATGAAAGCTAACAAAGCAACACCGATTACCGCAATGAGGAGTCCGGCTCTATTTCTAATTTTCTGTAAAGTAGCCATTTACACTTACCTTTTATTAAATTAATGTGTTATACTATATTGTTGTATGATTAAGGGCACGAAGATAGTAAATATTAAGTAGATAATGGGGAAAATTTAAAACAAATCTAATTGATTCAAATATTAAACTCAAACCATCATTGTTAATTGTTTTCAGTTACAATCAATTTTGTGACCTCTATTTTGCGCTGAGTAACTTTGAGAATCTTGAATGTGAAGTGATCAATCTCTACAATTTCGTGAATCTTAGGGAAACGCTGTATATGATGTAATATAAAACCTGCAACTGTAGTATAGTCGTCCTCTTGAGGCAGATTTAGTTCAAAAAGCTCATTGAGTTGATCAATCTCCATACGACCTGAAATGATGTACTCATTCTCACCCAATCTTTTCGCAATATTGGTGTTTATGTCGTACTCATCTTCGATGTCACCAAAAATCTCTTCTACTAAGTCTTCCATTGTAATAATTCCAGAAGTTCCACCAAATTCGTCAACTACCACAGCTATTGTTTTGCGCTGTAGTAGCAATTCACTCAACAAGTTCTTGGCAAGCATACTCTCAGGATAGAAGGAAATAGAAGCTATTTGAGTTGTCCAATCGTAAGGATCGCTAAACATCTCCCATATATGTATGTATCCAATAATATTATCGATATCCTCTTCGTAAACAAGGATTTTTGAAAACCCAGTTTCAATAAATTCATTTTTCAATTCATCTATATCGGTATCTTTGCTTATTGCAATAATATCGGTGCGCGGCACCATACAATCGCGAAGCTTAACCGACGAAAAGTCCAATGCATTTCTAAATATTCTTACCTCTGAATCTACCCCTCCTTCTGAGGGTAGCTCATTTATTCCTTGCTTCACATAACTATCTAGTTCTACTCGTCCAAGTGCTTTTTCTTCTAAGGGATTAAACTTGATACCTACCAAACGAAGTAGCACACTACCCATAGATGCAAAAAACTTAATGATGGGATAGAGCAATAGGTAGAAAATAAATGCAGGAATAGAGAGAATTTTCACCCATAGGTTCGCATTGTTTTTGAATATGGCACGAGGTAAGAGTTCGCCTGTAATTAATATAATAAAGGAGGCTCCCAGTATTTGCACGAAAATTGTGAGCAGTGTATTGGTTGTAATGTTTTGATAAACAAAATCATGTGAGAGCGTTATAGAGGTGTAAACAAAAAGAATGAGTACTATAATATTCCCAATTGTGAGTGTGGATATAAACTTTCGTGGGTGACTATAAAGCACCTTTTGTATGTAATCAATTGGGTTTTTGTTTTTTTTATCAAGCGCATAGCGCAACTTGTCGGAAGAGACAAAAGCTATTTCCATTCCAGAGAAAAACACTGAAAATATAAGTGATACAATCCAAAGTATTATTGCAATCGAATCATTCATCTACTATTCTTATTGAGTCGGGTTCAACAGCTTCATTCTTTTCGACTTTAACTGGCTTTTCGAGTTCAGGTTCTTTTGGAACTTCCATTTCAGATTGAACTGAATCTTCTACTTCGGGTTGAAATGGCTCTTCTTTGAAAGGTATTATACCGTCGTGAGGACGAAAGATTCTATACTCTGTCATCTCTTGATTAGACTCAAAACCATATCCTTTTAATTCTGTTTCGCCACGCTTTATCTGAATATATTTATCAGAGTAAACCCTCTCTTCTTTTTGGTCCCAAAAAAGCTCATCGCTCAAAAACAACTCCCCCTCCATGTTGCGAATATCGACATTGCCTTTTAATCGCCACAATCTTTTTTCTGTGTAATTCCAAGCAGTATCGGCTAGAATTTTAGCTTCAACTTGAAACAGAGAATCAAACCGTTCTAAGTATATTCCCTCAGGGAAATACCAAAATGGGTCTTCAGCTTTATCAAAAACCTGCCAAATATCAGCGATTAACTTATAACGTGTTATTCCCGAATCTGAAATAAGTGTTATAACACTATCGGTTGTCATTGAAGGTGTTGTTTCTGGATCGAACTGGATATCTACAGTTTCTGGATCTTTACTACCGCAGGCAGTGTAAAAAAACAGCATAACAATCACTACCAGAGCGATTGTTATGCTGTTTGATTTTGTTTTTAATAAGTTTTTCAACTTTTATATCTGTTAAATGACTGCTTTATCTGGTTTCTTACAAAGATTATTTTGTTCGTACTGTTGTAGTTTCACCTATCCATCCAGGTACCGAAATAGATTCCCCTGCTTTAAGACCCATCATAAATGCATCTTCTCTCTCCATATAGTAGCCCGAATATTGGTTGATTAATTTGTTCGCTTCAGATGAAACACTAGGGTCAACAGCTTTAGCTCTTAGCAACTTATCAACAGCCGCACTAAACACTAGCCCTCTTTTTTCTGATTCTGAAAAGACGCCTTCAGCACTTGAGGCATACATCTTTGCAATTAATATATAAGCATCTCCATTGTTCGGTTTAAATTTTAATGCATCATACGCTGCTTGTCTTGCTTTTGAATAGCTTCTTTGTGAAAACAAAATTTGAGACAATGTCATCATGTAGCCACTTGCTTTATCAGCATCAGGCTCCAATTCAGCAGCCTCTTCGTAGTATTTCATGGCTGTATCATAGTCTTTGTTTTGAAGATTCCTGTTAGCTAAACCAATTGCAGAGTTAGCAGAAGGATTCAATTTGTGTAGATTTTCTGATAAGTCGAAATAGAAATCAGATTCTGTACATCCAATGTTTGATAAAGCACCAATTGCTTTATTCAAGAACTCTTCATTTTCTTTATTATCTGCAAATTTTGCTGAATAGAACTCTTGAAGAGTTTCACAATCGCCAGCACCACTATTTACAAATGCTGTTTCGATGTTTTCTTTTACTGCTACAATGTAGTTTGCATTAGCTTCATCATCATTTGATTTGGCGTTTTCAATAGCATCTTCCATATATCCTAATATGCGGAAGTAATCGTTGATATATTGATCTTTCTTTGTGTTGTCTTGCAAAAACAACATAAGGGAAGAGATCATATAATGACCATAAGCATCAGATGGATACATTTCACTCTTCATGTCATCTATAGCTTCGCCTAGCAGATTATAAACAACTTGATGGTCAGCATCGTCGCCCAATAGGTCCTTATAGTCATAAGCTTTGAAAGCTAAGATTGTACCTTTTGCGTCAACATTGGAAAAATATTTTAAACGTTTGTCATATATTTCCATTATTAAATCTAGGTATTCTTTTTTCTTAGCAGCATCTGTTGTTTCTGCAAATAGAGCTTTGAAAATGCGAGGTCCGTAGATGTAAATATTTTTACTTGAAGCTGGACAGTTTTCATAAACCGATTGCCATGTTTTTACTGCATCTTTATAGTTTTCTGCCTTAGCAGCAGTTGACATAAGGCTTAAATTCATGCGACACTTCACACTGTCTTGTCCATGTCCAAAGGGAGCGTTTACTGGGTCGTAATCTGCTTTTTGAGCATTTACTCCAAGAAGGGCAGTTGCCGCAAAAATAATTGCTAAAATAAACTTTTTCATTTCTATCTATTTTTAAAGTGTTCTTTTTTTTACCGTTTGCTAGTTTGACGTTATGTTAAAACAATAGTTTAATGTGTCTTGCAATATTAATCAAATTGACGCTTAAAGAACCAAAATTCGTTGATATTTATATTTACTGAAACTTTAAACATTTCTTCTTTAATCATATATTTATGTTCTGGGTCCATAATAGAATAACCAAAACCAAGATTAATCATTGATATTCTGCCACTAATCATATCACGAAATGGCAATCCAAATCCAACATTTACTCCATATTCTTTGTAACCATGCTCGCCCAAGCTGAGATTGGTGTCTGGGTCAGACACATTCATGTTGGTGTAAGAGTTAGAGTAGGAGAGACCTCCACGAAGGCGCACTCGCTTGAAGAAATTTCGGTTGACTGGATCAGCTACATATTCAGCACCCAAACCAACACTAAATTTATCATTGAAACGTGTATTTAGTGTCATATTATCTAGCTCATCAGGAAACTTTACTTTGTTCCACTGCTGAAAAGTTCCATCTATTCCTACAAGCCAATTGACTGAAGTATAAGACAAACCAACACCAAGTGTTTGAGGCAAATCAAAAGATGTGTTTTCTAATGTGTCGGAGGGAAGCAGCTGCGTGTCTGTTGCTGAGTATAAATAGTTAGTGTTGGTGACAGTTGCTTTGTTTTTCACACGCGGAGTATATACAACACCCAATGTCATCGATTTCCGTTCATTTATAGGATAAGTAAACTGAGCTCCAAAATCGAACATTGCGTTTTTTATACTAAACGAAGTATTCTCTAATTGATTTGATGCTTCTCCAGTACCTATCCTAGAAAGGTCTCTTGAATGTTTAATGCTTCCAAATAGATAAGACACATTTGCACCTAAAGAAAGCCACTCTACTGGTGCATAAGCAACACCACCATATACTTGACTAAGTCCGCCCGACCCGTTAAATGTTTCTCGATAAGGTATATCTTCCCGTCTTACATCTCTTCCAAAGTCGTATCCAACTTTAGAGTAGGGTAGCAATCCAACACTCATACCAATGTTTTTATACACTGGAAACTGAAAAGCGAGGTAATCAAAGTTTCCATTTTGAAAAGATTGATTGTCTATACCGTCCGACAGTTTAGAGTATTGACCCGAAACACCCATCTCCATGGTAAAGTTCAAAGTATCGGAAGCTGAGTAGGATGCAGGGTTGCCTGGATTCACATTAGTACCTCTTCTAATACCATAACTAATACCCCCCATCGATTCTGTAGCTCCCAAAGCTGGCTTCGAAAGCACCCCGTAGCCATACCTCCCATACGGAGAGTCGATACCCACATTTTGGGTTGTAGCAGTACCAATTAATGTGACTAATATGATGAGCGATAATAAAAAACGTTTCTGTTTGATCATTCTGTTGCTTCTATGAAAAAGAAAAAGACTATGCCTTTCTGTATCTCTAAATTATTAGTTTATGCAAATATTGCATATTTATATCGTTATTGCACTACAAACGTAGTAATTGTGCTGTTTAAATAAAACAAGACAAGTACATGAGTCCTTGCATGTTTTTTATAACATGCAACACTTTACACCTATCTTTAAAAGAAATAAGAACAAAGTAAATAAAAAAAACTCACCTTATCGTGAGTTTTTGATTTTTTAAACATATTGAATCAATCATTCAACCATATTATAGGTCACTTATACTTGTTGTAAAACAATATATCATCAGTGCTTTTACGTTTTTTGTTGCGTAGTGGTTGTGTGCCATATCCAATAACTATGTCTAGCCACACTCTTTTTGAAGAGGGTATTTGCAATAGATTTTTCACCTTGTCTTCGTCAAACCATCCCACAATACATGTCCCTAGACCCTCTGCCTGTGCTGCCAATACAATATGAGCAGCAACTATGCCCAAATCCATTTGAGCATAGTCTTTTTTCTTTACCCAGCCGCCTATACCCGAACTGATATTGACTTTCTCTTCTACAAGCAAAAGGTGTACGGGTGCTTGCTTAGTGAAATGATTCATACCTAATACACGTGAAGAGGTAGCATCGGCAATTTTGTTTTTCAATTCTGGCTCATCTACCAGCACAAAGCTCCATGGTTGCGCATTGCAAGCTGAGGGAGCCAACCGAGCTATTTCGATAATGCGGTCTAACTTCTCTTTCTCAACACTTCGTTCGGGGTCAAACGCCCTTACACTTTGTCGTGACGATACTAATTCTAAAAAATCCATTGCCTCTTTATTTATTCATCTCGTAATGCAAGAATTCTACTAATATACTTACCAATAATATCAAACTCAAGGTTTACCAAAGTACCCTTCTCTATTTGATGAAAGTTGGTATATTCATAAGTGTATGGTATAATAGCCACTTCAAAAGTGTTTTCTGTAGGGTTTACTACTGTAAGGCTCACACCATTTACAGTTACCGAACCTTTATCTACTGTTAAGTAACCTTTTTTTGCCATCTCCTTGTCAAAGTCGTACTTAAACTTAAAGTACCAACTACCATCGGCTTCTCTCACACTTTCGCAAACTGCAGTTTGATCTACATGCCCTTGCACAATGTGTCCGTCTAGTCGTCCATCCATAATCATGCTGCGCTCTAAGTTTACTTTGTCGCCAACTTCTAGCTTCCCAAGATTAGACACGTCCAATGTCTCTTGTATAGCTGTTACTGTATAGGTGTCGTCTTTTATGTCAACAACGGTAAGACAAACTCCATTGTGAGATATGCTCTGGTCTATCTTTAGTTCGTTTGTAAATGTACATTTCAATGTAAAGTGTACATTTCCTTTGTCTTTTTGTATATCCACAACTACTGCTGCTTCTTCTACTATTCCTGAAAACATATTATATATTTAAAATGATTGAACTGATTATCGAAACTTTATTTTACTTGATAAACTACCAGATGGATGCACGCTTCTCTTTTGGAAGATACAAGGCATTTGTCTCTTTTATGTCGAATGCATCATACCAAGCATCGATATGTGGCAATGCACCATTTACACGCCATTTGCCCAGTGAGTGTGGATCTATTTTTGTGAGACGCACTATCTCTGCATCGCGCACATTGCCACCCCATAGAGTAGCATAAGAGAGGAAAAAACGTTGTTCGGGAGTGAATCCATCAATAGTTTCACCTGATTGTGCTTCTTTGGTTTTATTATATGCATTAAGTGAAACTTGCAATCCTCCGTGGTCGGCAATATTTTCACCTAAAGTGAATGTTCCATTTGCTCTCACTGTATCTATCACTACAATATTATCAAAATGATCAACCAACACCTTGGTGCGTTCATCAAAACTTGCTGCATCTTCCGAAGTCCACCAATCATTTAAGTTGCCATCTTTGTCAAACTTGCGTCCTTGGTCGTCAAAGCCATGCGTCATTTCGTGTCCGATAACTACACCAATACCACCGTAGTTGACAGCATCGTCAGCATTCATATAAAAAAATGGAGGTTGTAGAATTCCTGCTGGGAAACAAATTTCGTTGGATGTTGGGCTGTAGTAAGCATTCACTGTTTGTGGCGACATGTACCATTTAGTTTTATCAACAGGTTTGCCCAGCTCTTTTAGGCTTTCGTTATACTCAAATTGCGAAGCACGCTTCATATTTGCATAGTATGAGTCGTCTTTTATCTCTAACGATGAATAGTCTTTCCATTTGTCAGGATAGCCAATTTTTACAATAAAAGTGCTCAACTTCTCATGAGCTTTCTCTTTGGTCTCTTCGCTCATCCACTCAAGGCTTGAGATACGCTCGCCTAGCGACTCTGTAAGATTGTTTACCAATGTAAGCATTCGCTCTTTGGCTTCTTCGGGAAAATATCTCTCAACGTAGAGTTGACCAACAGCTTCGCCCAAGGCACCATTCACAGCATCGATACTTCTCTTCCAGCGTGGACGAATTTCTTTGCTTCCGCTCATAGTTTTGCCATAAAACTCAAAGCTAGCATCTACAAACTCATCGCTCAAATAGCTTGCTGCCGAACGAATAACGATCCAGTTCAGATAGCTTTTCAAATTGTCTATCGACTCTGCATCAATAATATGGATAGCTGCTCTCACTGGTTCAATTTGCGAAACATTTAAATCTTCAAGATTGTTTGCTCCAACTTGTTCAAAATAGTAAGCCCAATCAAATGGTGCTACCTCTTTGTCAAGGTCGATAAGCTTTATTTTGTGGTAGTTTTTTTCTGGTTGACGACGCTCCTCTTTGGTAAAATGGTTCTTTGCCAACTCGGTTTCAATCTTCATCGCAGCATTAGCAGCCTTTTCGGCTTCAGCCTCGGTGTAACCAATGTTTTTGAACTGTACTTGCATCATTTTCACATACTCTTGACGCAAAAGCTTCGACTCGTCATCTTGCTCTGTATAATATTCACGTCCACTCATACCAATACCCGATTGATATATGTGTGCAATATTCATGGTGCTGTTTTTAGCGTCAGGACCTACACCAAATCCAAAGAATGGACTTGCTGCATATCTGTTTATTTGTGCCACTAGACTCACAATATCTTTCTTTGTAATAGCTGCATCAATTTTAGCTAATATAGGTTTGATAGGCTCGTATCCTTCGGCATTCAATTTTGCCTCGTCTATTCCCATACTATATAGGTCGCCTACTTTTTGGGCGTTAGTTCCTTGTTTGTGATTTTCGGCACCAAGTTCTTCAATAAGTCCTTGCACTTGCTCTTGATTATTTTCACGCAATTTGTCAAAAGTGCCATAACGTGAATGTTCGTCAGGAATAGGGTTGGCTTCTTGCCAACCTCCTGTAGCATACATATAAAAGTCATCTCCTGGTACTACAGAAGTGTCCATATTTGCAGTGTCTATCCCTTTGTCTTTGTGTTGGGTTGTCTGTTGTGTACAACCTAATGATGTTGCCATAACTAAAGTAATTGAATACAATAAAAGTTTTTTCATAATCCCTATTATTTGCGATTAAAATGCATTGCAAAAGTAACTAAAATAAATTGATACTTTAAAATACAAATCGCAAAAGATATTAACCCGTATTATTCACGCTTTTAGCTTTGAGTTGATGCAAGGCGTCGAACTATGCCGATATAGTCCACTATTTCAAGGAGTTTGCTGTCGCAAAAGATGGTGTCCTTCGACTTCGCTCATACACTTAGATAAAAGCAAGCGTTACCCGAAAATGGGCGTTTGTATCAAAATGTAATAAGTCTATAAATCTTTGATTATTAGCTAATGACACCTGTGTTAGCAAAAGTGTGGTGAATAGTGTGGTTTAATCTGAGTTGTCTAAATGATTGCAATAAAATCATTTACCTGTCAAATAATCTATTTGCAAGTAAACGATTAAGCTTTTGAGTGTTTTGTGTAGAAGTGTGTATGTGGAATAAAGCTGTTTTAAAAACAAATGGCAAGCTCTTTGCTCAAAGCCAATTCGGTTTCTTTGGTTGCAGGCACTAGTGGTAAGCGCAGTTCGTTTTTGAGATAACCCATCAAATAGAGCGCGCATTTTACTCCAGCCGGATTGCCATCAACAAAAAGCAACTTGCAGCAGCGCTCCATTTTATGGAAAGATGCTTCTGCTTTTTCAGTATCTCCGTTTAATGCCGATTTCACAATAGTCGAAAACTTGGTTGGGAAGGCATTTCCTAATACAGATATCACTCCTTGTCCACCCTCTTTTATGAGATTGATTGTCATGGGGTCATCGCCCGACAATACTGCGAATCCTTCAGGAGCATTTGTGATAATTTGCTTAACTTGCTCAATATCTGCGTGAGCTTCTTTTATAGCAATTACATTTGCACACTGGTGAGCAATGCGCAAAGTTGTTTCGGCTTTCATGTTTACACCAGTTCTGCTAGGCACATTATACAAAATTATAGGCAGCGGTGAAGCCTCTGAAAGAGCTTTGAAATGTTGGTACAGTCCTTCCTGCTCAGGTTTCGAGTAGAATGGTGTAACTGACAGAATGCTGTGAACACCCTCAAAGTTAAATGAGTTTACAGTATCTATGAGAGTTTTAGTATTGTTGCCACCCATTCCTACCACAATAGGCAGTTTGCCTTGAATATGCTTTACCACGAAACGAACAATCTCGTTCTGCTCCGTCGTCGAGAGAGTAGCTGTCTCTGCTGTAGTGCCCAACACCACCAAGAAGTCTGTTCCCGATTGCAAATGAAAATCGAGCAAGCGCTCCAACGCTACAAAATCTATTGTTTTATCTTCATTAAAGGGAGTAACCAATGCAACTCCCATTCCTTTTAAGGAGAAATTTGCCATAAAAGATATTTCTTTGTTTCGTATTTAAGTTTCAGCCAACTCTGTATCAAAAAAAGTAAAATATCAACAGATTAGCCCCATTTGATGTGCAAAGTTATAATTTTTATCGGTTATCATAGCAAAATGAAACCAATAAGTTGAATAATGAAGAAAAATAAAACTATCGCAGCTTCTGATACAAATACTAGTTTCTGTTTACATACAGTGCATGAATTACACCTGGTATCCAACCTAATAATGAGAGAAGTATATTTAACAAGAACTTTCCGCTAAATCCTGTTTTCATAAACACAGCCAATGGAGGAAGTAAAACAGATATAACAATTATAAGTAGTGACATAGTTTATATTTTTAGAATGGTTTGTTTTTTATAAGAATATGGGTCGAAAAAGATTGTTTCTAACAAGTTTCTTTGCTGTTTTCTTTTTACAATCTAACATCTTACTATTACTATTGTTCAAGAAAAAAGCTTGCTGTAAAACAAAACAAATGCCTTGAAATACATCTTCCAAGGCATTTGTTATTGTCAAACACAGTCAAATTGATATGTTTCTTAAAAAAGTGTTTTAGTCTAGTCTTTCTTTTGCTTTGTTTACCCCTTCAGTTACACCACGCTTCACATCTTCCCAAACATCTTTAATGCTTTTCTTTGCTTTGTTGTATGTGCTACCTACATCCTCTTTGGTTTTCTCCCAATTGTCTTTGGTGCTATTTTGAACCTTATCTACATTCTTTTTGAATTCATCTCGCATCACCTCAAGTTCTGCAATTCCTTTTTCGTAAGCGGCTCTTGTTTCTGCAGAGATATTATCACCAGCTTTTTTAAGCTCGGCTTTCATTTCATCAATCTCTTCATTTATCTCCTCCAACTCTTCATTGGCATCGCTTAAAAACTTCTCTCTCTGAGAGTAGGTGTAGTTCTTAAAGTCTCGCATCTCTTCATTTATCTCTTGTTTTATCTCTACTACCTCCTCTTTTATCTCTTCTCTAGTCTCTTCTTGTTTGGTTTTGTTTGTGCACGATGCTAGCACAAATATTGATGCTAAAGCAAATGTTAGCATCGAACCTATAAATCTTCTTTTTTTCATGTTATTGTTTGTTTTTAAATTTAAACTCTG
>CAZUHZ010000024.1:0-17553 GCA_964620895.1 uncultured Dysgonomonadaceae bacterium
CCCTTTTACTTTTTGATTATTTGCTTCAAAAAAACTTTTAGCGGACACTAATAAAAAAAAATAAATTACTCAGAATACATAATATTGCAGGTGATCCGTAACTAGCACTCCGATAGAAGTAGCACTCGTTTGTAGTAAATCTTTACTTACACTAACTCAAGCTCCTAGGTGCGGACTGTAAATCGTTTACAACAACACATTTTATCAAATTAGACAATGAAATGTAAAAGCAAACACATGTTTTTACTGCTGATCCGTTAAAACAAGATTTTTTTGCAGGCACTAATTAGATTGTGGTTTTAATAAATAAAAAAGGCGAACATTTAGTCCACCTTTTTTTATTTCTTACTGTAGAAAAAATTCATGAATCTTCTTTACCAACACAACACCAAATATCTATTTGTATATTAGTCAAATATTGCAGGCAACTCTTCAGGAGGTGGATCTTTTTTAACCACAAATGCACTAATCTCCCAAAGCATATAAAGTGGTATAGTTACCACAAAGAGGGAGAACGGATCGCCAGAAGGCGTAATGAGTGCAGCTAATATAAGTGAACCAACAACAGCGTGACGGCGATATGTGCGGAAGAAAGATCGATAAACAAGCCCCATATTCGACAATATCCAAAACACTAATGGTAATTCAAAAACTACTCCCATTATTAGTATGAGCATGTAGAAGTTGCTCATATAAGAGTCTAACGACAACATGTTCTCAATGCTAGCACTCAACTCAAATGTGATTAAGAATCTGAATATTAAAGGAAATACAATGAAGTATCCTACCAAACAACCAATAATAAACATGATGCCACCAAAGGAAAAGGCTTTCTTGATGTTTTTCGTCTCATTTTCGTAGAGCGCAGGGCTTACAAACTTCCAAATTTCGTAGAATAAATAAGGTATAGAGAACAGAACAGCAAATGCAAAAGATGTAGATAAGTAGGTCATAAACTGAGTAGTCATGTTTATGTTCAGAATACTCACCGAGAATGAATCTCCTGAAAAATCAGGAAGAAAGGGTAGGTACTCTCCTCCTTTTTCAAAAAAACGATAAGTTATAAAATCGGATGAGGTTGGAGCAAGAATTATAGTGTCAAATATTTTGGGTATGATGATAAGACCTACAATGGTAAGTACCGTCAACGCAACTACAATTCGAATTAGATGACCACGTAATTCATCCAAGTGGTCCCAAAAGGACATTTCATCTTTGCTCATTTGCTTTATTGCAATCTATTTGCTTTACAAAAACCGATAGGCTAGCTATCGGTTTTTTGAACTTATATTGTTTATTTAATCTCACAGGTAGTGGATAGTTAACCCATGAGTTTTACATGAAAATTTAAAAGTAATTATTTTGTGTTGGTATCAGATATGTCAGACTTAACATCATCTTCAATATCTTTTAGTCCTTTTTTAAAGCTGCTGATGCCTTTTCCTAACCCACTCATAAACTCGGGTATTTTTTTACCTCCGAATAAAAGAAGAATAGCTAAAACAATAATGGGAATTTCCCAACCGTTTAAATTAAATAATAATGGATTCATAAGTATGTTTATTTAGAATGTTTATTTTGCTCTAAGAATTATGACAAAAATAGAGTTTATTATTTTTAGAAACAAAGGAATTAGTATAAATATTGGAAAAAGCCTACTTGTTTTATCATCTTCTCTCTATTTTAAGAGTATCGCTGTATATATTAACTCTTTAATCTATGCTTCATATAGGAAGAGTGTTGGCTGTGTGTGGAGAATGAAAGTTTTTCTTTTTTTGCAAGTTAATGTTATTTCTCATCTATAATCAAATCCATATAAATAGGTAAGTGGTCGCTAAATCCACCAATATAGCGAGGACCTAAATTGGTTCTGTAGGGTTGTACGCCTCCATACTTTTCATCTTTTTCGGTCAAGAAGTCAGCTTTGAAGATGTGAGCCTCGTTGTTGTTTATTCTCACGCTTTCTTGTTTCATCAATAGATTGCCACTTACAATAAATTGGTCGAGTACTCCCCATTGCCCTCTATATTTAAGTGTGCCAAAGTCTCTTTCCTTTATTCGATGAAAAAACAGGTTGTAGAGTTCCTTTTTGCTGAGATGGTAGTTGATACTGCGTGCTTTCAACACTTTGAAAATGCTTTTGTCGTCAGGATGGTCATTAAAATCACCCATAATGATGATGTTGGCATCTTGTCGGATAACGAAGAGGCTGTCAACTTTTGTGCGGAGCAATTGCGCAGCATCTATTCTGCTAGGTTCAGAAACCAGCTGTCCACCATAACGCGATGGGAAATGGCAAACAAAAACATCTAGTGTATCACCCGAAACAACTTGCCCCACTGCATGAAGTATGTTGCGCGTTGGGCGCGCATCTTCCTCTCGGAAGATAATTTCATATTCGTTCCTTTCAATTAATTTGAATTTATGTCGCTGATATAGCAGTGCCACATCAATTCCACGCAAGTCAGGAGAGTTGGTAACAATATATTCATACCCTTGTGCTCGGATAGGGGAGCGTTTGGTTAAATCAAATATAACACTATCGTTTTCTATTTCGCACAAACCTACCAATGCGGGCGATTGCATTTCGCCTACGGCGGTAATGACACGACCAATGTTGCGTTGCTTTTCCCAATACTTCCAATTAGTCCAATTCATAAATCCACCAGGTAGGAAATCATAATCGTTTTTGAGTGAATCGTGTTTTGTGTCGAAAAGATTTTCAACATTGTAAAACATTATTCGGAAGTTCTCTTGAGCAAATGTTTCTCTTTGTAAGAGAAAGAACAATGCAATGCAATAGAAAGTAAGCAGAGTCAGTCTTCTTTGCATGGTGTTTGTTTTGAGAAGGTGCTTTTGGTGCGAATTGTAATTTCCGATAAAAAGGGAAAACAATCTCTGAGCAATAATGCTAGGACTGTTTCCCTCTCTATTTTACAATCTGTTTTGTTATGGAACAATTAATTTGGATGCTTCCACTATTTGTCCTCAGGCATATTCTCTAGCAACTTCACAAAGAAATTCCACCATTTAGGAACAGAAGCTATTTCAGTTTTTTCGTCTGGCGAATGTGCATTCCTAATTGTAGGACCAATAGAAATCATATCTAGTTCGGGATACTTTTCAAGGAAAAGCCCACATTCCAGTCCGGCGTGAATCACTTTCACTTCAGGAAACACATTGTACAGGTTGTTATATTCATCTTTAGCAACTTTCAATACCAGAGATTCAGGATTTGGTTTCCATCCTGGATATCCATCGTTGTTAACAACCTCAGCTTTTGCTAGTTTGAATACTGACGATACTGTGTTTACGATGTCGTTTTTAGACGACTCTGTTAAACTGCGTTGGCTAGTACCAATTTCAATAGTATTGTGTTCACGCATTTTTATCGATGCCAAGTTGGTAGAAGTTTCCACCACACCAGGTATTTCGCGACTCATCTCTATCACTCCGTGAGGACAAGCAGTTAATGCTAATATGAGTTTTCTCACTTTCTTTGCACCAATTACTTTTTTTGGAGTATCAGTAGATTCGAGCGTGATATCAATATTTGGATCTGTATGTTTCAACTCGTCTTGCATGTCAGCCAAGAGATGGTTTAGTTTTACGCGCACTGTCTCTTTGTGTTTGCTCTTTACTCCTGCTATTGCATAAGCTTCGCGTGCAATTGCATTGTGAAGATTTCCTCCATCTATTTCCGAAAGCACAAGTTTATATTCTTCATCAATAAATTGGTAGAGAAAGCGAGTCAACACTTTATTAGCATTGCCCAGTCCGTGGTCTATGTCGCTACCCGAGTGTCCACCTTTAAGTCCTTTTACGGCTACTTTAAACCAGAAATAGTTTTTAGGAATCTCCTTTGGTTTGTATTTGAAATAGGCTTTCGTTCCTCTACCACCAGCGCAGCCAATATAAATTTCACCTTCCTCTTCCGTATCGAGGTTTAGAAGTATTTTGCCAGTCATGAAGTTTTGTTCTAGCGCAAACGCACCAGTCAATCCTGTCTCTTCGTCAATGGTGAAGAGTGCTTCAATCTTGCCATGAGCAATGTCTGTAGAAGCTAAAACTGCCAATTGAGCAGCCACACCAATACCATTGTCGGCACCCAAGGTAGTTCCTTTTGCTTTCAGCCACTCTCCTTCTATTACAGTCTCTATGGGGTCGTTGTCGAAGTCGTGTTCTACATCAGCATTTTTCTCACACACCATATCCACGTGTGATTGAAGAATAATTGTAGGTACATTTTCTTTTCCTTTTGTTGCCTCTTTTGTAATTAACACATTGCCAGCTTTGTCTTGTTTGGCTTCTAGGTTGTGTTTCTTTGCAAAGTCGAGCAAGTAGGCTAATATTTTCTCTTCTTTTTTTGAAGGTCGAGGTATTTGTGTTATTTCATGAAAATAATTCCACAACTCGGTTGGCTTTAAATCTTTAATTGTCATACTTGTAAAGTTTTTATAACGTGTACTATTAACTGTTTAGCTAGATTTATGCTACTTTTGGCATTGTCAACTATGGTTGGTTTATTGCTTCTATAAGTAGTATAAATAGTATTCTTATTCTGTAAATTTACAAGAAATATTTATGAGCACAAAAATTTTTGTATCTTTAAGACGAAATCATGGCAAATAATTATCTAATTAAACTATCTTTGCCCTTCAAATAAAAAGAGAACTTATGGTACAAACTATCATCATATCAATAATTATATTGGCTATAGCTATTATGCTTATGGGCGTAAGAGTGTTTTTCACCAAAAAAGGATCTTTCCCAAACACACATATCAGCGCTAGCCAACCAATGAAAGATCGTGGCATAACTTGCGCTTCATCGCAAGAGCGTGATGCACGAGAACATGTTAGCCCTATCGTGGAAATGCTTAAATCGGATAATTTATAAATTAATATATTAAGATGAAAAATAATTATGTTATCAGCGGCATTCTTGCAGCTGCTTTAATTTTGCTTTACATTTTACACTTTACATCGAAACCAAAAAACGAAGGAGATCAAGTGCAGATTAAATATGCATCTGGTGATAGTATTGCCCTCCCAATAGCTTATGTAAATGTAGATTCATTGTTGATGAGTTACAATTATGCTAAAGACATTAACGAAGCTCTGATGAGAATTGAGGAAAATTCACGTGCCTCTTTGACACAAAAAGAGCGTCAAGTGCAAACAGCCGCACAAGAGTTTCAACGCAAGCTAGAGAACAATGCTTTTTTGACCCAACAGCGTGCTGAAGATGAGCAGCGACGTATCCAAAAAATGGGCGAAGAGTATCAACAAATGGCGCAAAAGTTGAGCAATGAACTTGGAATGGAGCAGCAAAAACTCAACATCCAATTGGCTGATAGCATTAGAGGAGCATTGCAGGATTTCAATAAGAGAAGAAACTATGAGATGATTCTTAGTAACACCGCCTCAGACAATCTTCTATTAGCACATCCAAAATATGATATTACTGACGAGGTGATTGTTTTTTTAAACAAGCGTTACGGACCCGCAACTACTCAATCTGACGATAAGAAGTAATACATCAATTGTGCAAAGAAGCACAATCGACACACTTACCCTACTATAACGATGTGTGTTGAATAAATATAACTAAGTGCTTTAGAGCTCATAAATGAAATGAGGCTTTAAAGCACTTTTTTTGTTGTGTTAGAACAAACAAATATTTTATAATACATGAAACACTGGCAAAAATATATACAAAAGCATCAAGCATATAACAAATACCCCATACCTGCCGAGTTTAATTGTGGTATGGTGGTGGTCATTCCATGTTTTGATGAACCCGATGTGTTAACTACACTCAAGAGTTTGATGGAATGTGCTCCTACACAACATCCTGTTGGTGTGTTGGTAGTGGTCAACTCTAGTGAGTTGTCGGATGAAACTATTGTAAGCAACAATCGGAAGACTTATGATGAGGTAATTGCTTTTGCTGAAAAACGCAATCAATCGAAGTTGTCTTTTCACGCTCTGTTGTGCGAAAATATGCCACGCAAACATGCCGGAGTGGGGCTAGCACGAAAAATTGGGATGGAGTGGGCGGTGAGAGGTTTTTTACAAATGGGTAATAAAGATGGCGTTATTATTTCGTTGGATGCCGATTGTACTGTTTCAGAAAACTATTTGCAATTGATAGAGAATCAGTTTTCAACTTATAGCCCCAATTGTTGTGTGTTAAATTTTAAACATCGTGCTAAGGATGATAATCCTGCTCTGCAAAATGCAATAGACCAATACGAAGAGTATATATGGTACTTCCGAAATGCTCTTAAAGCAATTGATTTCCCTTTTTACTATCACACTATTGGTTCTGCATTTGCTGTCTCTGCCGACGCTTATGTGCGCACTGGAGGTATAGGTCGTCAACAGGGTGGTGAGGATTTTTACTTTCTTCAGAAAGTGTTTTTTTTGGAAAAAACTACCGAGTTGATGAAAGCCTCTGTATATCCTGAGGCACGTTTTTCAGACCGCATTCCTTTTGGCACGGGTCCAGCTTTGGAAAAGATTCTAGCAACTGATGACGGCATTTTGCGTGTCTATTCGGTGGAAGCATTTCAGGTATTAAAGAGTTTTTTTCTTTTGCGAATAGAGTTCTATAAACAACCAGAGGGAGTGGTGTCCGCTTTATTAGAGCAGTTACACATTTCTATACAGCAGTTTTTGGAAGAGAATAAACTGCTAGCAGCTATCACTGAGAGCAATGAAAACTCTGCTACTGCCATCACTTTTCAAAAACGCTTCTTTCATCATTTCGATGCTTTTTTCATAATAAAGTATCTCAACTTTGCTCATAACTACTACTTTAATTTAACCCCTATACATATAGCAAAAGATAAATTAGAGACATTGCTTTGATATAAGTAGTAAAATCACTATTTTTACACGCTTTTAAAATTGAATGCTGCAACTTGTGCATCCAAAAAATTCACAGAAGATACCTCACAAAATCGACAAATAGATATGTTCAATTTAGATTTTCTTGAAATTGTAAGTACATTTATTGTGCTTTTTGCCATTATTGATGCCACAGGGTCAGTCCCTATTTTTTTGAACCTGCGTAGCCAGGGCAAGTCCATCAATCCAATGCAAGCATCAATATACTCTTTTGCTATCTTAATTATATTTCTATTTGTAGGAGAATGGATTTTGAAGCTTTTCCAAGTCGATCTCCAATCATTTGCTGTAGCTGGTGGCTTAGTTCTTCTTATTATCTCTATAGAGATGATCTTCGGAGTAGAGATATTTAAAAATGATGGGCTTTCTGAGTCATCTACATTAGTGCCTGTTGTGTTTCCGCTTCTTGCTGGTCCTGGAAGTTTTACTACGCTACTATCGATGAGAGCTCAAAATGCTTCAATCAATATTATATTAGCTGTGTTTCTCAACATGGTGTTTGTCTATTTTGTGCTGAGCAACCTCGATTTTGTGAAGCGGGTAGTAGGTGTTTCAGGGGTGTATATAATGCGCAAGATTTTTGGAGTTATTCTAATGGCTATTTCTATACGTTTAGTTACTGATAATATGAGTGCGCTTATCCATTTGGTTTCGTCGCACTAGGTATAGAGTTAAGTTTAACGCAATTGAGTTGAAAATATTTTTCATTGCGCTGGAAACCTACTCTGCAAAGAACATAGAGCTTTTCATCGCGCTGAAAACTTCCTCCGAAAATAACATAGCACTTTTCACAACAGTGAAAGCCTACTTTTATTGGTGTAAAGTTGTCCCGATAGCTATCAGAATGAAACAGTTACTGACTCAAGTAAAATTGTCGTTGTTTTTAGTAATTAGAAGCCAAATGCCTCTTTTATTTTATCGAATACTTCTGTGTTTTTATAGACTCCTGTAAACTTTTCTGCACCAGCGCCATAAGCGAATACTGGAACCATCACTGCTGTGTGTCCTTTTGTTGTATATTTACCAGTAACTTCACCTTTCTCTATATCACCACCTGTTATAGTCATGCCACCTGTTTCATGATCAGCAGTAATTACAACCAGCGTCTCCTTGTTGGATGAAGCAAACTCTAGTGCTTTTCCAATGGCACGATCAAAGTCGAGGGTTTCTTCTACAATATAAGTTGTGTTGTTGTCGTGACCACCCCAATCAATCATAGAACCTTCAACCATTAAGAAAAAGCCATTTTCATTGTTCTTGAGCACATCAATAGCTTTTTCTGTTGCATCGGGTAGCATCTCTCCTCTTTTAGGATACACCTCATTGTGCTTTTCTGCTGTAAGAATAGCAATTCTTCCAAAGTTTACATTAGTGGCTTCATCAAGCGAATTGAATATAAGATAGTTGTCATGTCTAAGCTCTTCCACAAGGTTGCGTTCATCTTTTCGATTAGTAAAAAATTTTCGTCCTCCACCAATGAAGATATCGATACCTGAACCTATAAAGTCTGCAGCAATCTCTTCTTGCAACCCCCTCGAAGGCTGATGTGCAATAAATGATGCTGGCGTGGCATGCGTAATAGATGAACTAGAAACCAATCCTGTAGCATAGCCTTGCGCTTTGCTAATTTCTAAAATGGTGGGTATAGCCAAAGTGTCTGTATTCATGCCTATTGCACCATTATATGTGCGTTGCCCTGTGGAGAGTGCTGTGCCTCCTGCTGCAGAATCGGTAATGTAGCTGTCGGCACTTTGGGTTTGGCTGAAGCCAGTAAAAGGCATTTGGGTCATGTTGAGTGCTCCTCTATTAGCTGTCAATGCAGAAAACACTTGATCAACACCCATTCCATCCCCAATAAAAAGGATGATGTTTTTAGCGTTGGTTTCAAAATAGCTGTTTTCTTTAAGTGTTAATACTTGATGAGGGTTTTCGTTTGTAAAGGTTTTTTTGTCACTCTGAGCTGATAAAGGAATGCTTATTGAAATAAAAAGAGCGACAGCTAAAAAGAGATGTTTCATTTTCATTTTGTTGTAGAGTTTTTATTAATATGGTTGCTTTATAGTGGTAACAATAAAGAGTGTATAATTGTTTTAATCCCATATAGTGTGTTTAGGTAGAAGGGGCATTTCGACAAGCTTGATGAGAGGTTTGTAGAAGCTAGCCATCTTTACTACACCCCCTATTTCAATCTTATGACTCATATATCCTTGTTGTTCACCTCTGTTTCTGTTTTCCTTTGCATTTATTAAAGATAAATAGAAAGGAAAACGCTATAAATATTGTATATTTGTAGTCTTAATCCTCATCATTCACGGTTTTAGCTTTGTGTAGATGCAAGGTGTAGAACTTAGCCGATATAGGCCACTATTTCAAGGAGTTTGCAAAGTAGCAGACGAATAAAGATAAGAGCGAACATTACCTAGAAGTGGAGTTTTGTATTAAAATATAATAGGCAAATTATTCTTTGATTATTAGTTGCCGACTCTTACATTTGTGATGAATGATGCGGAATAAATTCAGTGCTGATAGCACCACGAAGGTTTGTATATATTTAGAAATCAATATAATTATAATTTAAAAATTAAAAACATGAGAATTGAAAGTATTATCGGTAGAGAAGTAATAGACTCAAGAGGATATCCAACTGTTGAGGTAGATGTGTCATTAGAATGTGGGGCTTTTGGACGCACTTCAGTACCTTCTGGTGCATCAACTGGCGAAAATGAAGCTATTGAACTTCGCGACGGTGACAAGAAAAGATATGGTGGTAAAGGTGTTTTAAAAGCAGTTGCTAATGTTAATGACGTTATTGCTCCCGAGCTTTTAGGTTGGGATGCTTCACAACAAGCTGAGATTGATGCTAGACTTATAGAGCTTGATGGAACTAAAACAAAATCAAACCTGGGTGCTAACGCTATGTTGGGCGTATCTTTGGCTGTTGCAAAAGCTGCTGCCAATGCATTAGGAATGCCACTTTACAGATATATTGGTGGAACAAACACTGTAACACTTCCTGTACCAATGATGAACATCATCAATGGTGGTTCTCACTCTGATGCTACTATTGCATTCCAAGAGTTTATGATTCGCCCAGTTGGTGCCGAAAACTTCAGCAAAGCAATGCAGATGGGTGCTGAGGTGTTTCATGAATTGAAAAAAGTGCTAAGTGAGCGCAACTTGAGTACTGCTGTAGGCGACGAAGGTGGTTATGCTCCTGCTCTTAATGGAACCGAAGATGCTTTAGAAACAATTCTATTAGCTATTACGAGAGCTGGCTATGAGCCAAAGCAAGATATTACAATTGCTTTAGACTGTGCTGCTTCTGAGTTTTACGAAGATGGTAACTATAACTATGCTAAATTTGAAGGAGATTCAGGTAAAGTTCGCACTCCTGCAGAACAAGTTGAATACCTTGCAGAATTAGTAGAAAAGTTTCCAATTGATTCAATTGAAGATGGTATGCACGAAGCTGATTGGGATGGCTGGAAAATCCTTACAGACAAATTGGGCGATAAAGTTCAATTAGTAGGCGATGACTTGTTTGTAACCAACGTAGAATACCTAGAAAAAGGTATCGAAATGGGTTGTGCAAACTCTATCCTTATCAAAGTAAACCAAATTGGTACATTGACAGAGACTTTAGATGCTATAGAAATGGCTCACCGTCACGGATATACAAGTGTAACTTCTCACCGCTCTGGCGAAACAGAAGATTCAACTATCGCTGACATTGCTGTTGCAACCAACTCAGGTCAAATCAAGACAGGTTCGTTGAGCCGTTCAGACCGTATGGCTAAGTACAACCAATTGCTTCGCATTGAAGAGGAGTTGGGCGACCGTGCAGTATATGGTTACAAGAAAGTGAAATAAGATAAAGTTAAAACGCCCATTTAGGTCGTTACAACTATATATAAAAATAGCAATCCGTAATGGGTTGCTATTTTTTTTTGTTTGAGTTTGTAGAATCTCAGGAATTAAAATGTGATTGCACAATCTTCTATATTTATATTTACACTTTAATCATATTCGGCAATAGAATTAAAAAAAATGGAATATCTTTGAATCGTATCTATTTTTACTCTCATGCATCACAATTATCTTTTAAAATGTAAGGAATCTACAAAAACAATCCCACACAATAGTTGTTTTTAATATATAATAAAACAAACACGGTTACCTTTTATGGAAAATAACAATCAGTTACACACTTCTTCAGCTTTTGCCAACAAAGTATGGATTACCGTCGGCATAATAGCATTTGTGGTAATTATAATCTTGATAATTTACAAGACATTTAATGTCTTTCTGCTTCTTTTGGCAGCTTCGCTCATAGCTTTGTTTTTTAATGCTGTGTCTGGTAGAATAAGGCAATGGACTGGGTTGAAAGATGGGGTTTCTCTTGCTGTAACTATTGTGTTGATGGTGTTGCTAGTTGGCTTCTTCTTTTGGCTAGTAGGAGCGGAAGCTCAAAAGCAGTACAAAGAGATGCAAGAAGCAGTTCCAGTGATGATTGATAATGCGCAAGAGTATTTGAATAAGACCACTTTAGGACAAAAGGTGTCCAAACAAATTTCAGACATCGAAAATCAAAAGAAAGTATTGCCCTTTTTGCAAGACTTCTTTAAATCTTCGTTTGGGGTGTTTGGCGATTTATATATTGTTGTTTTCCTTGCCATGTTTCTTTCAGTATCTCCTTTCGACTATTTAAATGGTGTTGTCAACCTTGTGCCAAGAAGAGGAAAGGCAAAAGCCAAACAGCTGTTTGAAAACATTGGATACAATCTTCGCAAATGGATTAAAGGTGCAATGATATCAGGATTTGTAATATTTATTCTTATCTCCACTGTTTGCCTTATTTTGGGTATCGATATGTGGTTGATATTAGCTATTACTGCTGGCTTGTTGAACATTATTCCCAATTTTGGACCCATTGTGGCTATGATTCCCGCAGTTATGGTGGCTTTGTTGACTAGCCCAACGCAAGCTTTATTGGTGGCTGGCTCTTTTATTCTCGTACAGGCAATAGAAGGAAATCTTATTACTCCCAATATTCAGAAAAAGCTACTGAGTATTCCTCCAGCATTGCTCATATCTTTTCAGGTTTTGATGGGAACGTTGGCAGGAGGGTGGGGCATTGTGCTGGCTGTGCCAATGTTGGTGATTTTAATAACGGTGGTCAAGAATTTATACATAGATAGTAATACAGGATTGGAAACTTCTGATGATGTTAATGCATAACAGCGATTTGTTGTTATACTATCTGTTAATCAATCAATTATAAATACCCACGAGCAAGTTGCAACCCATTACTAGAGCCTACCATCCACTAAAAATTAGGAGTAATCTGTAAAATCATTTCGATTCTAGTCGAAATGGCATTCAACTGTCAATTTCCATTTCGACTCCAGTCGAAATGAGTTTCAAGTGTTGTTTTCAATTTCGACTCTAGTCGAAAACAATTTCAACGCATGATTGCCATTTTGTTTTGAGTCGAAAGCAATTTCATGACTTGTTTGCCATTTTGTTTTGAAACGAAACCGCATTTCACCCTTGTTTGTCGTTTTGTTTTGAAACGAAAGCACATTCCACTCTTGTTTTTCATTTCCACACCAGTCGATTTGATTTTCAAGGCATGTTTGCCAAATTGTTTGTAGGGGAAGGGAAAATATGAACAGTGTTTTTAATGTGATTGTTGCTTGCTTGGATGGAAGTTTGTGCCAGCAAGCAATATTAAGCAAAAACGTTGTGGATTGATAAGATATAGAGTGCAATTCTGCATTAGCGAGGCAGCATGGTTTTATTTTCATTGGTTGTCTATTCTATTTTTTTATCATCGTTTTTTTCTCTATTTTAGCAATTCTGTTTTATACTAAAATACTCAACAGAAACACAAATTATGACGGAGTAATGTTTACCTGTACGCTCGGGTCTAAAAAATTATAATTACAAACAAAATACTTTCAAATATCATTATAGAAGAGTACCTTTGAACTCTTATCATAAAAAACAAAATGGAACAAAAGAAACGACAAAAAAACACCAGGGTAATAGAAAAAACAGTTATGGTAGCCGATATTGGTAAGATGCCACCACAAGCCCCTGAGCTTGAGGAAGCTGTTTTGGGAGCATTGATGTTGGAGAAAGATGCATTCTCTATTATAAGCGATATTCTTAAACCCGAAAGTTTTTACTCTGATTCTCATCAAGCGATTTTTGGTGCAATATACAATTTGGCTATGCAGCAAAAACCGGTTGATGTGCTCACTGTAGTAGAAGAGTTGAAACGAAGAGGAGAGCTTGAAGCTGTAGGAGGTGCAGTATATGTAGCCGAACTTACCGATAAGGTGGCTTCAGCGGCTCACGTGGAGTATCATGCACGTATTATATCTCAAAAATACCTGGCTCGTCAGTTAATCACTTTTTCATCGGATGTGGTAAATCAAGCATTCGACGAAATGGTAGATGTTGACGATTTGATGCAAGAGACAGAAAGCAAGCTTTTCGAGATATCGCAACGCAATGTAAAGAAAGATGTTGTGCAGATTAATCCTGTAATTAAAGAAGCACTGGCTAATCTAGAAATTGCTGCTAATCGTGAAGATGGTTTAAGTGGTTTGCAATCGGGTTTTAAGAAACTAGATGAATTTACATCGGGTTGGCAAAACTCAGATTTAGTTATTATTGCCGCTCGTCCTGCAATGGGTAAAACAGCTTTGGTGTTGACGATGGCAAAAAACATAGCTGTTGACTTTGATAATCCCATTGGAATCTTCTCGTTAGAGATGTCGAATGTGCAATTGGTAAATAGGATGATTGTAAACGTTTGTCAGATTCAAGGTGAGAAAATAAAGAGCGGACGACTTGACGACCATGAATGGGAACGTTTGGACAGTAAAATAAAAGACCTGTACGATGCACCAATTTATGTGGACGATACTCCAAGTCTTTCAATTTTTGAACTGCGCACAAAAGCACGTCGCTTGGTGCGCGAGCACGGTGTGAAAATATTGGTTATTGACTACTTGCAATTGATGAATGCTAGCGGCATGAATTATGGAAGTCGTGAGCAAGAGGTGAGTATGATATCGCGCTCGCTCAAAGGATTGGCTAAGGAGTTGAATATCCCCATTATTGCTTTGTCGCAGTTGAATCGTGGTGTGGAGTCGAGGCAGGGTGAGGGCAAAAGACCTCAATTGTCTGACCTGCGCGAGTCGGGAGCTATTGAACAAGATGCGGATATTGTATGTTTTATACATCGTCCTGAGTATTATAAAATTACAGAAGATGAGAATGGCTCTACAGAAGGCTTAGCTGAGATTGTAATAGCCAAACACAGAAATGGTCCTACAGGAATTGTGCGAATGAGGTTTGAGAATGAGTATGCTCTGTTTAAAGATGAAGAGCCACAATATGCTGAGTTTCCATCTAGAATGAATAGGCAAAATGCACCAGCTCATGAAAGCTATCCTGTAGAAGCTGGCGGTAACTTTAATAGGAGCAATCAAAATCCTTTTTAATTAAGCTAGATGGATATGTTGAAGTATATGGCAACTGGTGTAACGTTGCTCATGGTTTTGAGCTGTAGCTCGGTAGAGTCGGACGCCAAAAAAGCTGCTTCGCTCATAAATAAAAGTATAGAGCTGACCAATGATCTTAAACTTGAAAAGGCTGAAAGAGATTATCTTAAAGCTCAAGAGATAATAAATAAGTATATTGAAAAGGACAAAGCTGTGGAGTTTTATGAGCATTTTGCTAATTATAGAGACAAAGAAAAAAAACAAAGTGCAAAATAAACTAATTCTGTAGGTTGAGAAGCTGAATAATGTGTAATTTTGAGTTTCCAACAAAAATGAATGGATTACAAAAGATGATGTTGGAAACTAATTTGTAGTTGACACATATATTAATAAAAGCATGATGAAACAATGCAGGTTATTAGTAGCATCACAACAATACATATAAAACATGAATAGGTCATATTTAATTATACTCTTCACAATATTCACTTTTTGGGCAAGTGCGCAGAACCTGCCTTATCCTAAAGTAGTTATTGATGGGCAGGAGTTTTACAGCTACGAAGTGAAACCTGGTGAAGGGCTTTTTTCTATAGCAAGAACATTTGAACTACCCATCGATCAGATATTAAAGTACAATCCTTCGGCTAAAGATGGCTTAATGAATGGGCAGAAATTGAATATTCCTATTCCACCATCTAAACAGAAACTAGTTTTAGACCAAAACTCTGTTTTCTATCACAACATTGAGCGAGGCGAAACAGTATATTCGCTTGCAGCAATGTATAACACAACCCCAGAAGCCATCTATAGGCTAAATCCATCTGCGCGTGATGGCATTACAGTGGGAGCTGTGCTCGAAATACCCCAAAGAAAGATTATTAGCGAGGTGAAAGAAGAGAACTATCGTTATCATACTATCTCTCCGAAAGAGACCTTGTATTCTGTATCGCGCACCTACTCTTTAACACCAGAAAATATAATTGCAGCCAATCCAGGTTTGTCGGTACAAACATTTCAGATAGGCAAAACTATACGAATACCATTCTTTGAGTCGAACGAAACTTTTTCACCTTATACAGGACCCGTGGTCGTTGAACAAAAAGGGCATAGTGTGAAGCGGGGAGAGACATTGTTTAGTATTTCACGAAAATATGGTGTTACAGTAGAAGATTTAATAAAGGAAAATCCTGGTATATCATCTGCTGAGTTGAGTACCAACAGTGTTTTAAACATTCCTGTAAAGAAGGTTGACAACGAACTTGCTCGCCAAGATGCTGTGAACGAGTCACGTGCCAATGTGCTTTTGTCAAAAAGAAAAATAACGGAAAGAATAAATGTGATGCAAGTGGGTCTGCTGATGCCGTTCTTAGAAGACAATAACGGACACAAGATGCGTATCCAAGAGTATTACGAGGGTTTTCTACTAGCAGTGGAGAAGCTCAAAAAGGAAGGTGTCAACCTCGAGTTGTACGTGTTTGATATAGGGACTGCAAAGAATACCAAAAAACTTGAAAGCCTTTTAACGACAATGGAGATGCAAAACTTAGACTTGGTTGTTGGGGGCGTTTCTGACGAACAGATAAAAGTTTTATCAGATTTTTCAAAATCCAACAACATCAAATATGTTATTCCATTTTCATCAAAAAACACCGAGGTGTTGAACAATGGGAATGTCTTCCAAGTAAACACTCCGCAGGTAAATCTTTATACAAAAGCTTCTCAGGTATTTGTTAATAAATTTAGCAGAGCAAATGTTGTTTTTTTAGATACCAATGAGGATCACAAAAAGGATAGCTTAATGGTTGCAATGAAAAAGGACTTGCATAATAGGTCTATTCCTTATAAGTCTATTGTTATATCTGAGTCGCTCGACACTGAGTTGCTTCAAATACTAGACAATACAAAAGAGAATATATTGATTCCTGCATCGGGAGACATAGGAGTGCTGGGGCAAGTATTAGCAACCCTGAACGAACTAAAACAAGGCAATTCAGAATTCCATATCAATTTGTTTGGCTATCCCGAGTGGCAAACTTATGAACACAACTATTTGAAAGATTATCACAACCATGGTGTTTATATATACTCCTCTTTTTATACCGATAAAGAAGCAACAGAAACCATCGATTTCAGAAAAAACTTTATGAAGTGGTACAACAAGGATTTGCAAAACACCTATCCTCAGTATGGAATATTGGGATATGACACAGGACTCTATTTCTTGACAGCTTTGCATAAACATGGTAGAAACTTTGAAACTAACCTGAATTCCATCTTTATAAACACAATTCAGTTTGCATTTAATTTCGAAAGGGTTAATAATTGGGGTGGTTTTATTAATACAGGATTATACTTAGTTCATTACGACACAAATTCACGTATCATCAAATCAAATCAGAGTAGATGAAATCTCAACTAAAATGGGTAGCACTTATAGTCTTTTTGTTTGCAACAAATATAGTTGCACAAGAACAGTTAAGCACAACCTTTAAACCTCAGTTCAAGCTTGGGGTAGGAGCAGGTCCTGTGTTTACTTCAGTTGATTTTGTTAGGAAAATACCACAAAGCACCACACAAGGTCTCTCAGGGGGAGTTTCTGTAAAGTATATTTCAGAAAAACATTTAGGGCTTCTAGCCGAGCTTAATTATACACAACGCGGCTGGACTGAGGATTTTAGTGAGCTGCCTAAAAATCCTGATCACTCTTTTTCGCGCTCACTCAACTATATCGAATTGCCACTGCTGACACACATATACTTTGGCAATAAAGTTAGGTTTATTATCAACTTGGGACCTCAGTTTAGTTATATGTTTAGCAACAAAGTCACAATGAATGATGCATTGGCTAGTTATGTTGAGGGAAAATATGAACAAGACCCAAATACACCAGAGTTTTTGCAATACGAGACAATAGACAATAAGTTTGATTATGGTTTGTTGGCAGGCGTAGGAATAGAATTTGATACCGCCATTGGTAGCTTCAACCTAGAGGGCAGATACTATTTTGGGTTGGGCGACTCTTTCGATAACAGCCGCAGTAGAGCCGGCAACTTCTCTCGCTCTGCTCATCGCTATATGGGGGGCAAGCTTACCTACTTTTTCTTCAGTTTTTAGAAGTCTTT
>CAZUHZ010000025.1:0-5064 GCA_964620895.1 uncultured Dysgonomonadaceae bacterium
CACACACCACACACCCCAAACCACACACACCACAGACCCCCACAAACCTGAATACCTGAATAGTGCGAGAGCAGTCTATTTTTTAAATAATAGCTGTATAGTTTTCAAGATTGATTTATTTTTCCTATTTTTGCATCCCAATATATAATAGCCGACTATAACAATAAAAACGATATAAAAATGAAAAGAACATTTCAACCCTCCAATAGGAGCAGAAAAAACAAGCATGGATTCCGTTTACGTATGTCAACAGCAAACGGACGTAGAGTACTTAATGCACGTAGAGCTAAGAGAAGAAAAAGACTTTCGGTTTAGGATGAAGGATAAAAACATCCAACCAACAGTACAATATAGGATGAGCAAAGAGACGAATAATAGTTTCTTTGCTCATTTTTATTTAACCCCTGCTTCTCACGAAATTGCATGCTTTTGACAAAGCAATCTATTTTTTTTATACCTTTGTATATATAATGTCTGTTTTTATATAAATGTTACCCATTATATTATTGAATGAAGTATGAATGCAAAGAAAAAACCAGCAAAAAGTAGTTTTAGAAATAGCATAATTAAGAATATTGCTGTTATGATAGTATTGGGTGCAGTTCTTGTGATGGCTAGCCTCGTATTGTTACATCTATATACTCGTCAAAACAAATCGGTGGAAGTGCCTCAAGTAAAGGGGATGCAACTAAAAGAAGCAATGGTAATACTTAAATCTAGAGGACTCAACTTCTCAGTTATAGACTCTCTGTATGACAAAAATGCTATACCTGGTGCTATAATCGAACAAGTGCCCGTTGCAAAGAGTAGTGCCAAAGAGGGACGCGAGGTTTTTTTGACCATCTATTCCATCAACCCTCCCGAACTAGCAGTTCCTGAATTGACAGACTACTCACTAAGGCAAGCCGAAGCACTACTTACATCGATGGGCTTCGAACAACTAACTATACAAGAAGTGCCATCAGAACATAAAGGATTGGTAAAATCGATAGAATTTAGGGGTAGAAAATTACAACCCGAAGAGAAAATACCTACAGGCTCTCCACTTACTATTATTGTTGGGAATGGATTGCAAGAAGAATCTTTGGATGATGACAGTGAGGATATGTCTTTGCTCAACGAAGGCAGAACCATAGAACCTAAACAAGGAAGTGAAACAAGCAATCCAATAGTTGATGAATCGTTTTTTTAATTGCCGTGCAAAAAGAAAAATTTAATGAAGAGGACGACTTGTTGGACGAAGATAGTCTAACAGAGGAGAATGCCGATCAAAAATATATTCATTATCAGTACACTGCCGATAAAGGTCAGACGTTGATTAGAATTGATAAGTTTTTGATGGATAGAATTGAGGGTGTATCTCGCAATAAAATACAACAAGCTGCCGAAGCTGGTTCTGTATTAGTAAACGGCAAGTCTGTAAAATCTAATTACAGAATAAAGCCTTTGGATGTGGTTGCCCTAGTTATGGATAAGCCACGCATCGAAATTGAGATAACTGCCGAAGACATTCCCTTGGACATTGTGTACGAAGACGACGACTTGCTAGTTGTAAACAAACAGGCAGGCTTAGTGGTGCATCCTGGTCATGGCAACTACTCTGGAACTTTACTAAATGCTATAGCTTATCACCTAAAGGATGAGCCATACTTTGATGCAAACGACCCAAACTTGGGATTGGTGCATCGGATAGACAAAGATACATCAGGACTACTACTTATAGCTAAAAATGCTACAGCAAAAACATTCTTGGCAAAACAATTCATAGCAAGAACAACAAAACGAGAGTATGTTGCACTAGTGTGGGGGGCTGTTGCTGAAAGCGAGGGGCGAATAGAGGGGAATATAGGTCGCGACCCCAAAAACAGGTTGCTAATGCGTGTGTTTCCAGAGGGAGATCAAGGCAAAACTGCTATAACTCATTACAAAGTTGCCGAACAACTTGGTTATGTGACCTTAGTAAACTGCAGACTTGAAACAGGACGTACCCACCAGATACGTGCTCACATGAAACATATTGGGCACACCTTATATAATGATGAGCGATATGGAGGCGATGAGATATTGCGTGGAAAAAACACATCGAACTACAAACAGTTTGTAAGAAACAGCTTTAAGGAGTGTCCACGTCAGTGCTTACATGCAAAAACCTTAGGCTTCATACACCCAACAACCAAAGAGGAGATGGTGTTTGAAAGTGATCTGCCAGATGATATGCTTCAAGTGGTGGAGAGATGGAGGAATTATGTTCAGAACAATGAAATTTGAACCAAAAACTATCAATTGCAATTTAATTGACAAACAATAAGATGAGCAAAAAAAATATAGCTATTGTATGGGGCGGATACTCTTCAGAAAAAGAAGTATCTGAAAGAAGTGCTCAAGGCATCTATAATTTCCTCGACAAAGACAAATACAATGTAGTGAAAGTGTGTATCGACCATAATAAGTGGAGTGCACAATTGGATAATGAATCATACCCAATCGATAAAAACGACTTTAGTTTCACAACAGCCACGCAACAGATAAAGTTTGACTTTGCCTATATAATCATTCATGGCACTCCTGGAGAAGATGGACCACTACAAGGTTATTTTGATATGCTCAATATGCCTTATTCTAGCTCGGGACTATTGGCATGCGCTCTCACATTTAGCAAGTTTACTTGCAACAATTTTCTTAAAAGCTTTGGTGTTAATGTAGCCGACTCTTTATTGATAAGGCAAGGCGATATGTATGACACACAAGAGATTGTAGAGCAGTTGAAACTCCCCCTATTTGTAAAACCAAATGTGGGTGGGTCGAGCTTTGCTATCACCAAAGTAAAAGAAGCAATAGACCTGCAAGAAGCAATAGACGAAGCTTTTACTGAAGCCGATGAGGTGTTGATAGAGAGTTTTATTGATGGTACTGAAGTAACGTGTGGTTGCTATAAAAGCCAACGTGGCAAAATTGTGTTGCCTGTAACGGAGGTTGTTACTCACAACGAGTTTTTCGACTATGAGGCTAAATATGAAGGAAAGGTGGATGAAATAACACCAGCTCGCATCTCTGATGAGATGACTAAAAACATACAGCAACTAACCCTAAAGCTGTACGACCTTGTAAACGCAAAAGGAATTGTAAGGGCTGATTATATTATAAGCAACAACAAACCTATCCTGCTTGAAATAAATACCGTACCTGGCATGACCGAAACAAGCTTTATACCTCAACAAGTGGAAGCTGCTAACTTGTGTATGACAGATGTTTTGACAGAAATAATTGAATACGAATACAACAAAATAAAACAGTTAAGCTTATCATGATGAAATCTAATACAAATAAAAGCTATAGCATTACAGATACAGAGTTTGACGATATTCGTCCGATATATGACTCAGAAGTAAAAGAATCGATTGAATTATTGCTAAATGATGCATCATTCAAGGCAGTAGTAGAGCCTGTGATTGCACCAGCCCAATGGAGTGATTTTTCTAACCAATTGCGTAGTTTTGAGACAGTAAAAGAGTTTCAAAAAAAAGTGATATACAACATTATTCTGAAGTTTATAAAAAACAATGTAGAGAAATTGGAGCTATTGAATCCAAAAGGATTAGACCTAAACAAAAGCTATACATACATCTCAAATCATCGAGATATACTTTTAGATGCTGCGCTTTTAAATATCTCTTTAAACAAAATGGGATATCAAACTACAGAGATAGCCATTGGCGACAACCTGCTTATCTATCCTTGGATAGATACACTGGTAAAATTGAACAAAAGTTTTATCGTAAAAAGAAATATCCCTGTTCGTCAGATTTTAGAAGCATCTCAACATCTTTCGGAGTATATGCACATGACCATCAACCAAAAGAAGCAATCTATCTGGATTGCTCAACGAGAAGGTCGCGCAAAGGATTCGAATGACAGAACACAAATTAGCTTACTAAAAATGCTAACACTTGCTGACAGAAAGAACCCTTTAGACAGTTTAAAAGCACTCAACATTACTCCTCTTTCGATCTCTTATGAGTATGACCCTTGCGACTTTCTGAAAGCACAAGAGTTTCAACTTAAACGTGACATTGAAGGTTATGAAAAATCTAAACAAGATGATCTTATCAATATGCGCACAGGTATTGAGGGATACAAAGGGCAAGTTTGCTTCAGAATATGCAGACCATTGAATGAGGTGATAGATTCAATATCGGCAACTCAAAATAGAGGAGTCTTGCTACAACAAACTGGAGATTTGATTGACAAGGAGATTTTTAGAAACTACGAAATATACACAATCAACTATATCGCTTACGATGTGTTGAATAACAGCAAGAGGTTTATCAGCAAATACACTGCCGAGGAGAAAGCAAATTTTATTGCTTACATAAACAAGCAGGTTGACAAAATAGAGATTGAGAACAAAGATGTTGGTTACCTTAAGATGAAAATAACAGAGATGTATGCCAACATTCTAATAAATCATCTTTCAGTTCAAGATTAAAAATCCACTAAATACAAATGCGAAAAAGGGCTGCGCTTATATTTTCTACTCTTATGCTTCTGTGCTTTGTTGGCTGTGACAAAGAGGAGAAACGTGTGCCTAATTTTTTAGTAAAGTTTGCCACCGTGATAAAGACGGAGTCTTCAATTGCAATTGAATTGGACAATGGGGTGGTTTTGCAATATGTGAACTCTTCAGATTTAAAAGTAGAAGAAGGCAATCGGGTTATTCTAAATTATACACCTTTAGAAGATGGCACTATAAAAATAAACAGTATTCAAAAAATATTCCTTGATAATATCAAAAGTGAAGGATATTCTGACAAACTAAAGTCTGACCCTATTAAAATTGTAAGTGTGTGGGTGAGTGGAAACTATTTGAATATGTCTTTCTATGTAGATTTTCACTCGAAAGAGCACTCCGTTGCACTTTTTAGAGACGAGCAAGCAGACAAACCGACACTCTATTTTATGTATTCTAGATTAGATGACCCCCCTGGGGCACCTACACTCAGGCACTTATCTTTTAACCTAGATGGACTAGAAAAAGAAGATTTTGCTATTTACATAAACACTAAT
>CAZUHZ010000025.1:5164-16866 GCA_964620895.1 uncultured Dysgonomonadaceae bacterium
TTTTAACCTAGATGGACTAGAAAAAGAAGATTTTGCTATTTACATAAACACTAATAAAGGAGAACTTAAGTTTGAACACAAACCGAAATAACGAAATTTAAACATCTACATCTGATGCAACAATGCCCCTTATTCAATCGTAAAATCGATGGGCAAAATACATTTCACACTCACTGTTTTATTATCATTCTTTCCGGGGGTCCATTTTGGCATCATGCTCAGCACTCGTAGAGCCTCGTTGTCGAGTTCGTGATTTAAACCATTTACAACCTCAATATCAGATACAGTACCATCTTTTCTTACAATAAAAGAACACAATATTCGTCCCTGAATATTCTCCTCTTTTGCCTGCGACGGGTATCTCATATACTCTCCAATAAATCTGCCCAACCCATCTTCACCTGTCGGAAATTGTGGCATTTGATCTACAATAGTAAATATCTCTTCGTTTGGGTCTAATGGCATCACCTTTCGTGTTTGTGCAGTAGATGATGAGTAGCTACGCCCATCCTTATTCAATTTAAAATACATTGGCACATATTGTCTTGCTCTCACATTGTTCCCTTTATACACTGCAGGCTTCCAAGGTGGCATCGATTGTATAATACGCAATGCTTCAGCATCTAAAAGAGGGTGTGCTCGGTGCATAATTTCGAAATTAGACAATGTTCCGTCTAACTCTACCACAAAATTATAGACAACTAAACCTTGTATATTATTCTCGGTTGCTTCGCGCGGATATCTTAATGATGAAGAGATAAAACGTGTCATTTCGTGAGTTCCACCCGGATACATAGGGTCGATATCAGGTAGTTCAACAATTATCCCTCCCGATTTAGGGGGGTTGGTTTGTGCAATATTCAAATCGTTGCTAGAATATGTGTCATTTGAAGACTTAGCCTCAATAGCCTGAAAACTTCCCGCAAAAAGGAATAACGTAATAAGTACTGATACAATCATTGTGTTAACTCTTATCGTTTAAAAAAAATTTGAAGCGTGTGCTTGTGTTGATTAAGAATACAAATGTAAGAAAATTTATTTGGACAAATAAGTTCTTTGATGGTTTATCATATTTTTAACTACACAGACCTATTAAAGCCTAGTGAGCATCAGCCTTATTGCAATGGCTTGAAAAGAGAAAAAGAAAATGATGGGTAGTTTTTTATCGAAGTGTACCTTCTGGAAACATAACCTTATCTGGTTCTGCGTTTAATGAGGGTAATGCATATTTTAATATCCTATTTCTTCGATCTGCTGTATCTTTGGGTTCAACAGGATATGAGACTACGGCTTCCATCCAAGCAAAAGAGTTAATCCTAAAATAGACAGCTGGCTCCCACTGCGAATTTTCTTGACTTGCAAGCAGTGGGTACTGTTCTTTAAAATCTTTTTTAGCTGCAGACAACATACATGCTTCCACAAACTGTAAATTGCTAGTATATGCAATTTGAATCGGAATCTCATTCCAAATAAAAGGTGCATCTGGTCCTGAATAGTTAATCACCTCTTCTCTCAACACTAAACTGTTGGGAAGTTTAATTATCCTACCACTACTTCTATCGTTACCCAAATAATCGCCACTACATTCCAAAATAAAAGTATCTAGGTAACTAATAGATACAACATCACCACGAAGTCCTTTTATTTGAATACGATCGCCTACCAAATATGTGCGACGAAAAACTAAATAAATCCAAGCAATAAAAGAAGTTATAGGAGCCTGCAATGCAAAACCTAAAACCAAAGAGATTAACCCAAAACTAACAGCAGCAGCATAAAGATTTTGAAAAAGGAAAGAGATTACAACAATCATGCTGAAAATCATTGCAAGGAATCGAATAACCCTCAACAGATTATAACGTTCGCCTTGTATATCGGCTTTTACAGTAATTATCCTTGTGAATATTTTACTTATCAGAAAAATTAAAGTAATCAAAAACAAACTCATGACCAACTTTTTCATAAATGGGATATACACTCCCCATGGCTCAAAAGTTTTTAAGTCTAACAAGTAATATATAATAACAAGCAATATTGATGCTACTCCATAAAACTTAATCCTATGATTAGTTTTCCGAATTTCCATAAAATTTAATTTTAGTTTAATCTGTATAAACAACAGTTTCTGTTATGTAATAGAGCCTCAGCACAAAAAACTGCTGTTTATATTTGCTTCGACATTCTAAGAAGAAACAAACATAATAAAATATCTAGTAATGCTTCACACACCATATAGATATATTTAAAGCAACAATCAACTCAATCAACTTCACAATTTAAACATTCGAGTCGTAAATTGATATTGTATAAGCAAGCAGCATGAGTGGTAGATTAAAAACTCCAGCTTACTCCCATATATCCATGTCGTGGCAATGCAGGATAGTAATAACGTGGCTCAGCTGATCCAAACGCTTTAGCATTTACAATAACCATAGATGCATAGTGTGTGTTGCTTATATTGTTGAGACCAACATACAATGTAAGAGTTGAATTATTAAATATTCGAAATCGATTTGATAGTTTAATGTTGCTAAAGAAATAGGAGGACTCAGAGATTGTGTTTGCATCGTCTAAATACTGCTTGCCAACAGATGAAAATTGAACATCAATAGTCATTGATGGAATTGGAACCCACTTAAAGCCAAGCTGTGCTGTATAATTTGGTATTCCAGGCAAAAGATTTCCATCATAAATTTTATCATCATTAGTAAAATCGATAAATAGATTTTTTGAAAAGGCATAACTAAGATTAGAAGACAATTGCCCTGGAAACTGATTGAGAGAGAATATTTTGTTGCGCATTGCTATCTCTATTCCTCTATGACGAGTTTTACCTGCATTGATTCCTGTAAATATATCTTCAGTAATACGTTTTGTAACCAATAAATTATTCAACTCAATCCTATAAAATGTTCCATCAATCTCCATGTTGTTATTAAACAAAGACAGACGAGCTCCAAGTTCATACTGAATGCCCTCTTCTGGTTTTATGTCAGGATTAATATTACCTTCTGGCAATAAAGTCTCTTCGGGAGAAGGAAGCGAAAAGCCGTGACCAACTGATGCATACAAAGCTATTTTTTCATGCGGAGCATAGTTGACACCAATGCGAGGCGAGAACATAGAAGGGAAATTGCGATTGCCTGAATTGTTGCCATCTTCTAAAAACTCATCTACTAGTTTATATTGGATAGTATTATAAGCAGCTGCCAACGAAACATTTAACTTTGGAGTTGGTCGGTAGTACACAACACTAAAAAGATTAAGATGATTTCGTCTCTCTCTGTTTTTATTCAACCAAACATCTTCTTTATCTATCAACCATTTATACTCATCTGTAATCCATTCCAAACCCATAACTACATCAGTTTTTGAAGAGTGATATGATAGTTTGTTGCGAATACCACCACCCAATGATGCATCATCTAAATTATTGAATGGACGTCTTTCATAACTATCGTTCCACTTCCCAAAAAAAATCAACTTGTTCTTCCAATTAGAATTAAATTGCTTGATAAACGAGAGAGCTCCTACACCTTTGTGATACCTTTTATATCCCTCTATTTCTTTCCAGTTCTGTGCTGCCTGCTTTGGATTATCCTCAAAAACACTCCTACCGATAGAACTTGGGATTCCTGCGTTCAAATAAGTTGTATAAAAGAAATACTCAATATCTAACAACCTCAACTTTGTATCACCTGCAACAAGAGCAGTGCGCTTCTTCAAATGATTATTTTCGCGATATCCATCAGAATTAATTGCAGAGAGATACGCTTGCAATGAAAAACTATCAGTTTTAAAGTTCTGCTGCACATTTGCTTTCAATGTATTGAAAGCACCGTAATGAATTTGAGCATTAGTCTGTTTTTGATTATTTATAGCGGTAAACATATTGATTGTACCCCCCAATCCCGATCCGTATAGAGCTGACGCGGGACCTTTCACAACCTCTAAGCGGTCAATCATTTGCAAATCGATATCTTCTGGATTAGAAACACCATCTGAAGAAGTGATAGGGATATCGTTTATATAAAACTTTATCCTATTTGTATTATATGGGGTTCGGCTACCCATTCCTCGTATCACTATTCTACTAGTGGCATAAGTTCCACTTTGCATATAGACTCCTGGTAACGAATTAATAGTGGTACTCATTGAGTTTGCGTCCCAAGCTGAAACATCACTTCCAGTGAGAACTGACACACTACCAGGAATGTTCTTTAAACTACTTTTTGTTTGATAGGCATTCACAGTCACCTCATCTAACACTACTGTTGAGTCTAACGAAGGAGAATAATTATTATTTTGGGCAAGAAGGCTCAATGATACACAAACAATTGAAAACAAGAGACCAGTAATCCTATAGTTGTAATCCATATCTATTTGTTGTTTTGAAAGGCTTAAAGTTATAATAAAACAGCATTAAGAGCACTCACAATCAATATAACAAAACCCTCCATAACTTGTTCCCTCAATCAATTTTTATAACACAGAGACGTTTTAATTGATTTTAAAACAACATTAAGATATGTTTATCGTTTTGCAATTCAAGAACTAAATTGCAACTCTTTTGTTTATAAGTGTAAGACAAGTTATTTTGAATCATTCTAAATAACAAAATAAGACTCGATAATATCAACTTAAAACATTACTCAAATGATTTTTAAAGAATTTGATCCATTAGAAGATAAAATACTCAGGATTATCGATAATGATGGTAAGGTTATTAACAAAGAACTGATGCCAGATATAGATGATGAAACCATAATTAAAGCATATAAAGATATGCTTTTTGAACGTGTAGCAGATGAGATGGCTGTATCGTATCAGCGTCAAGGTCGTATGTACACATTCCCACCCAATCAAGGACAAGAAGCTATTCACATAGCAGCAGGAATGAATATGCAGGAGGACGACTGGTTGGTTCCCGCCTTTCGCGAAATGGGTGTGATGCTTTCGAGGGGTGTGACAATGAAAGAAATGTTTTTGTACTACAATGGCAATGAACAAGGGAGCAACTTCAGTGATCCGAGAGCAAAACATGTATTGCCAATTGCTATCTCAATTGGAACACAGTATCAACACGCTGTTGGAATTGCTTATGCCGCTAAATATCAAAATAAAGAGGAGGTAGTTTTCCCGTTTATTGGTGATGGAGGAACTTCCACGGGAGATTTTGCTGAAGCATTAAACTTCGCTCAGGTTTGGAATGTTCCTGTTGTTTTTACAGTTCAAAACAATCAGTATGCTATTTCTGTTCCTGTTTCAAAACAAACTAAAGCACTCAACTTAGCAGTGAAAGCTGTTGCAGCAGGGATGAAAAGTATAAAAGTAGATGGTAATGATTTCTTTGCAATGCATTTAGCATATAAAGAAGCACGTGAACATGCAAGTTCAGGTAAAGGACCTGTGCTTATTGAAGCTTTAACATATAGAAGAGGTGCTCACACTACCTCTGACGATCCTACCAAATATAGAACCAAAGAAGAAGAAGCTGAATGGGGATTGTCAGATCCATTGCTTAGATTAAAAAAATACATGGACGACAAAGGACTTTGGAAAGAGAACGAGGAAGAGCTGATAGCTGAAAAGAAGAAAGATGTTGACCGACAATTTTTAGAAGCAGAAAACTATGGGCAATACCCATTGAATGAAGTGTTTGACTTTATGTACACTGAGATGCCCGAAGACCTAAAAAGACAAAAAGCAGAATACGAACAATTTTTAAACTGGAAGGAGAATAGAAAATGAGTGTAATGACAATGGTAAAAGCTATTAATGATGCGCTTGACATCAAATTAGCAGATGACAAATCGGTGGTTGTATATGGCGAGGATGTAGGTGTTGAAGGTGGTGTATTTAGAGTAACCGAAGGACTGCAAGTGAAACATGGTGTTGAAAGAGTCTTCGACTCTCCTCTAGCCGAGTCTGCTATTGTTGGAACTGCTTTGGGTATGGCAATAGCTGGTTTACGTCCGGTTGTGGAAATGCAGTTTGATGGATTTTCTTATCCAGCTCTTAACCAGGTAATTTCGAACGTGTCGCGCATTCACAACCGTTCGCGTGGTAGATTTAAAGCCTCTATGGTAATTCGATTTCCGTATGGAGGCGGAATCAATGCATTGGAGCATCACTCCGAAAGCCCCGAAGCTATGTACTCGCATATACCTGGATTAAAAGTTGTTGTACCCTCCACTCCTCACGACGCTAAAGGATTGCTTATTGCAGCCATAGAAAGCGATGACCCAGTAATCTTTATGGAACCCAAACGAATTTATCGTGCAATAAAACAAGAGGTAAACGACGAGAAATTCAGCATACCCTTAGGAAAAGCGAAAGTGCTAAACGAGGGAACCGATGTAACTGTTGTAGCATTTGGTGCAATGATTCGCGAATGCCAAAAAGCCATGACTATGACAAAAGAAGCTGGCATATCCGTTGAGTTAATAGATTTGAGAACAATCTACCCAATAGATAAAGAGACAATTGTTGAATCGGTAAAAAAGACGGGACGTTTGGTTATTGTGGCTGAAGCTACCGAATCGTTTAGTGTTGGCTCGGAATTAATGGCAATTGCAAACGAAGGTGCATTCTTGCACCTTGAAGCACCCCCACGAAGAGTGATGGGATTCGACACAATTGTGCCATTGGCGCAAGGAGAAAAGCATTATATGATTTCGCCTGAACGAATATTTTACGAAATAGAGAAAACAGTCAAATTCTAAATCAAAAACAAATGAGATATATATTTAATTTCCCCGATATAGGTGAAGGTCTGGAAGAAGGTGTCATTTTAGAATGGTACGTAAAAAAAGGCCAAGAAGTAAAGACAGGAGACAATCTTGTGCAAATGGAAACCGATAAAGTGGTAGCCGATATTCCCTCTCCAAGAGACGGAACTATTGTAGCACTGTTTGGTGAAGAAGGCGACGTGGCAATTGTAGGAGAACCTTTGGTAGAGATAGAAATTGAAGGTGTGCATGGTGAAGAGGCTCAAAAAGAAGCCAAAAAAGAAGTGGAAGATGAGTTTGCTCCAGATGCTGAAGAAGAAGAGGAAGAAGCTGCCGCTGTTGTAGGCACAATGGAAACTGCTGGCAAGAGTGCAGTACTTGCTGCAAGCGATGAAGGTGGTAGCAAAGAAGCCAAAAAAGAGGATAAACCAATCCGCAAAGCTATGGCTACTCCCGTAGCTAGAGCTATGGCAAAAGATAAAGGCATTGACATTAACGAAGTTGAAGGCACTGGCCCATCGGGAAGGGTGATGAAAGAGGATATCGAGAATTATAAACCTACTACAAAAGGTGCTCCGAAAAGAAAAGAAGAGGACAAAAAAGACGACGTAACCTATGAGCCACTTACGCAGATAAGAAAAGCCATTTCTAAAAACATGCTAAACTCTAAGCATAGTGCTGCGCATATGACTGTATTTGAAGAGGTAGAAGTTTCTGAGCTTATAAATGTGAGGAGCAAGTACAAAGATGCTTTTGCAGAAAAAGAGGTTAAGTTGACCTACTTGCCCTTTATTGTTAAAGCAGCAGTTCATGCCCTGAAACATCACCGAACTGTAAACTCTCAAATGGATTTAGAGAACGATCGAATGATTTTCAACAATCGCTACAATATTGGCATTGCTGTTGATACTGCTCAGGGATTGGTTGTGCCAGTAATAAAAGATGCCGACCAGCTGAGCATAATGGAGATAGCACAACAAATATCGGAATTGGCTGAAAAAGCTAACAGTCGCAAACTGACAATGGACGATATGAAAGATGGCACTTTCACCATTACCAACTATGGTTCTATTGGAGGAATATTTGCCACACCAGTTATCAACTATCCAGAAGCAGGAATATTGGGAGTTGGACGTATTGTCAAAAAACCTGTTATAAAAGACGACCAAGTTGTACCAGGTAGCATGTTAGCTCTTTCTCTATCGGTAGATCATCGCATTGTAGATGGAGGTGAAGCTTCACGCTTTATAAACAAAGTTATGACATACCTTGCCGATCCTGTGGCTTTGCTGATGGAATAGTACATACTAACATCTATCTCTTTTATAATAAACAATAAAGGATAGCCTTTTACTACTTTAAAACTTTCAACAATTTAAATGAACTCACAATAAACATAATAATATGGATTACGATCTAATAATAATAGGTGCTGGACCTGCTGGATATGTAGCAGGAATAAGAGCTGGACAATTGGGCCTAAAAACTGCCATTGTAGAGAAAAAACACATTGGGGGAATGTGTCTTAATTGGGGTTGCATACCCTCAAAGACAATTTTGGAAAGTGCCAAAGTGTTTGAGAAAACTAAATCACTTTCTGAGTTTGGAATTGACGGAATCGACTTGGAAAAGATATCCTTCAATTGGGATACGGTAAAAAAGAGGTCGAAAAAAATTACAGAAAGGCTAACAGCAGGGGTAAACTTTCTTCTTAAGAAGAATGGCGTAGATATAATTAATGGAACTGCTAAAATTGGCGATGATAGAAGCGTGTACGTTGATGACAAAAAGCTAACAGCCCAAAACATCATAGTTGCTACAGGCTCGAAGCCTAAAAAACTTGATAGCAAACTAGCGGATGCTCCAACTGTAGAGATGCAAAAACTTTTTGAGCTTAACGAGATTCCTGAAAACATTGTAGTAACTGGGAACCATGTCTCTGCAGTAGAGATGGCTCAGTTTTTCAAGATGATTGGCAAGAAAGTAACACTTGTGGCTAATAGCGATTACTTCTTGCACGGCATCGATCAATTTCTCATTGACTACATTACCAAAAACATTGCTTCAAATGGTATAGAGTTGATTACCGAGAGCTATCCATCTAAATATTTGGAAGGGAAAATAACTGTTGGCAACAAAAAGATAAAATGTGATCTTTTACTTAATTGCAATTCACGAAAGGCAGTTATACCTGAAAGTGAAACCCCTTTTGAACTAACAGAGCGAGGATTCATCAAAACCGACAATGATTTTAAAACAAGTATCCCAGGAGTATATGTAATTGGCGATGCTAGCGGCAAAAGCTTTGTTGCACATATGGCTTCAGCACAAGGTATTCACGTAGTGAATAAGATAAAAGGTATAAAAGGAAGCTTCGATTACTCAACCTATCCTATCAACATGTACACAAGTCCAGAAGTATCTCAAATAGGTATGACAGAGGAGATGATAAAAGAAGAAGGGTATGAATATAAAATTAATGAGTTTCCACTTTCAGCCAATGCCAAGGCTTTGATTGAAGGAAGTAGCGAAGGATTTATCCGTATGCTTTCTGATAAGAAATATGGGCAAGTGCTAGGTGTGCAAATTGTTGGCAAACATGCCACTGATATGATTGGCGAAGCTGGGGCATACCTGAGGATGGAGGGCTCTATATATGATGTAGCTAACACTATTCACGCTCATCCCACTGTTTCGGAAATTTATTTTGAAGTGGGTTTTGATGCTTTTGATAAAGCAATTCACAAATAAATATTCTTTTTTCAATAGATAGAGAAGGTCAAGTACAAAAATAAATGTTGTATTTGACCTTTTCACATAGCAGAAGAAATAGGAAATAAATATCTTTGTAAAAAAATGGTGACAATTTCAGAATACAATCTCCCAGATATTCAATTAATGAATGAGCGTGCAAACAAGTTTTTGCTGTGGATACCCGACAAAACATATATTGTGCTTGGTGCATCAAACAATATAAATGACGCAGTGCATGAAGCACCCACTTTGCGGGATAATATAACCGTGCTAAAAAGAAGAACAGGAGGACAAACAGTAATGTTAACTCCTAACAACCTTATTATATCAGCAATGATTACTGATGAAAGCATAATGAAACCAAAAGATGTGTTCAACCGTTTCAACAAACATATTATAGGTGCAATTGCAAAAAACCATACCGTAGAGTTTACTACACGAGGTATATCTGACATAGCAACGGGAGAGCTAAAAATCATGGGATCATCCATGTACCGTGGCAAAGGAAAATTGTTTTACCATGCTGTACTCAATTTTAACGAACCCTCAACCACCTTCCAGAAATATCTAAGACATCCCAGCAATGAACCCGACTATCGGAAAGGGAGAATGCATCACGAATTTGTGACATCGCTCAAAGAGACTGGGTATCCAAAAAGCATTCATCATCTAAAAAATGAAATTACAGCATCATTGAGTGCTATTTTGAGCAATTATGACGATAAAAAAACTAATATATAGACAAATAAGAATAATGGTGAATTATTAACAACCTGACTTTTAGCGGCTAGCACCGATTGAAATCGGACTCTTGTCTTTTTTTGCGATACTTATTTTTATCTAGCTCATCCGATTGCTCTTTTTATCTCTCTGAAATATCTGACACATCAAAACCCTTTCACCGCACCCATAAACAATACCGATCCTGATGAGTTTTCTTGAATCATATAAATAAAGGGTTTGTCAGCTTTAAATACAACACTCTCAGTAACAGGAGCACTAGTTTCAACAATACCAACAACAGTTACAGCAGCAGCTTCTGTACCCACCTCATCTGTTGCAATGTAAGTATCTTGAGTGACAAATGAAATATAAGCATCTCTATCAGACATGCGTGAAAAGTCTGCTTTGTCTGCCTCGAAGGCAATTCCCATACCCATATCAGTAAGCACATCGTTCAATTTTTTGCTATATTCTGTTTTAAATTTGGGGATAAATAAATCGACCTTCTTATTACCAAATTCTCTTTTAAGATTGCTCCAGTAATCTGATTGTTGTAAAACGTGTGCAACATCCTCCAAGTTTTTATCTTCTTTGGGTAACAACACCATCATGCTAAAAGACTTATTTCCATAAGGCAACTCCACCACCTGCATTGTTTCATCGTGGGCATAATTAAAATTGGCTTCTTGATGCATCATGTCAACTTTTACTTGACTACCATTGTCTGCTGTAAAATTCATCTTCGATGTGTTCTTCACATCAAACTCTGACACCCAAATACCCTTGAAGTAAATAGCATTGAGCAGATACATAAGATCGTCAGATTTTGTCTTCTCAAGCACCTTATCTATGAGATTGTTGGTATTGTCGGCAGCCCATTTATTTATCCTGCCAACTGTAGCAGAATTGGTAAAATCGACAGATTCAACAGTCGCATTGTAATAGGTTTTGTTGAGCGATATAAACTCTGGAAATATCTTCACTTGTTGGTTTGTCCATATAGAGTTGGCAATAGAGAGTTTAGTGGAAGGATCTGTTTCTTGGAAAGCATTTTTCAATTTACTGAAGTATTTATTCACATCCTCATCAGCCCAATCCTCAAAACCTAAGGTGTTTTGCATTGCTGTTTTAGTATCGCCAGCACTGCCATTCCATGTCATGGCTAAAGCCATGCTTAGGCTAAAGGGCGACACCATAAAATTCTCATCATTGTCGTTTTGCTCTTCGTCAAACACTTTAGCGAAAAAATCAAAAGCAAAGGCTTGATCAGATTTTTGCATTGAAGCTTCCGATCCTCTCAATTGTATTTTCATTGGTTCAGGCAGTTTATTTTCTTTATCTAAATTGCTTTTCTCACACGAAACAAAAATTAGCACAATTGATAACAATAATAAACTTGTAGTGATTTTTTTCATAGTGATATTTATTAAAATAATGCTTTATAATTATACCCTTTATACTATATAGATGAAAATAATGATAAAAGGTTGCATG
>CAZUHZ010000026.1:0-16842 GCA_964620895.1 uncultured Dysgonomonadaceae bacterium
CCTTTTCAATTGCCGAAATTAACAAATCTATTTCAGATTTTGGGGCAATTAGACCAGAAAGATCTACCCATTCACCACTGCCTATAGCTATTTGAGGCTCTAAACAAGCTCTAATTTCTGCATCGCTTTTAAATTGTATGTTTTCTAAACGTTTTATAAGTGAGTTGCCTAGAAATTTATTCACCACTATATTGTATAATTTCAACCCTTTTCTTAATGCCGAATTGGTTATAATACAACTTTGATAGCTATATATTTCAGAAGTTTCTCCTGCAGTAGCTTGTAAGTTCTTGAGTATATCAATACCAGCAAAAACTTTCTGAATTGTATATGGGCTCAGCAGATTGAAGTTTATAAAATCCAATTTATTAGGGTCGTTTCTAAAATCTCTCTCAGGCCATTTCTTGGCATCACGTATAGTACCTACACTTCGTAAATTAACTCCAGGAGCTATATAAGTAGTGTTGTCTTTTTCTATTAAATAAGAAAAGGGTAAGTTGGATGTATCTGCATGTTGATGATGTCTGCCAAGAATTAGCGAGAAGGCTCCTACCTTGGCAGGCCACAAAACATAAGAGTTACTTGTAGTTTTTGCACCTCGTTCCACAATACCTTGGTGAATAGGACCAAGTTTATACATATGGTTGCTTTGATTAGACCCAGAACCTGCATTCATAAAAGAGAACATTCCTGAAATAAGCAATGTGGATTTATGATGCGTAACAGTAAACGGACCCGCAAAAAGAGCACATGCTTCACCATTCAGCCCCTGACAGTTGCTAAAAAACAATGAGTCGGAAGCCGAATAGTTTTGCTTCAGAGTACAGGCTTGTCCCACAAAGCATCTTTTGAGTATTGCTCCGCTTTCTACACGCGAGTCAGATGAGACAATAAAGTCTTCTGCAATAACATTGCGCCCTACTTTAACTGGTGCATGTACATTACTATTAATAGTTCCATTTTTTAGTTTCATCGCACCCATTATTTTGCAATGAGCTCCTATATTTACATTCTCTATGTAGCCTACATTTACAATGGTGCAATTGTCACCCACGAAACCTTTGTTGGATGCATGCTTATTGCAATAACGGTCAACTATTGCGTACATATTTTCTATAAGACGTGGACGATGTCGATAAAGTGAATAGATATAAGCAAAATGTGCTGAGAGCTTATTATGGATATACACTTCACGCCCTCCTGTTTCATTCAAAACTGACACTTTAACTCCATTGCCAAAGGTAGATATACCATTTACCAACATCACATCCACATTTTGGATAAAACAGTTGTTTCCAATGGTATAGTTAGCAATGTAGTTTTGAATGTTTTCGATTACTACATCATTACCTATTTCACAATTATGAATGGTAGCACGGTGTATGCAAGAATGCTTGGTTAATCCACCTGGAAGCTGAAACTCTTTCTCGAGAGTGCCTAAACGTATTTTGCCAGAGAATCTAGTATTTGTAATATAACTAGGTGTAAAATTAGTTGCAACTTCAATATTTGCCCAACTATCTGCACTGCACCCATTCTCCTTCAATATTTCTATCTCTTGCTTTGATAGTTCTCTGTATTTACCCATAAATGTGGTTTTATAGTAATATATCTATACTCTAATCTCTCTCTTTAATCAGCCCTAGTCTGTATGCATCCAACAGCTTTTTAAGGTCTTCGACTTGGTTAATCAGTTTTTTACCATTGTCTGTATCTTTTACTAGCATTCTACTAGAAATAAATTCACGAATAACTGTTACTGACTGTATATCGCTCCCTTTTTCTATCACAGCCTTGGCTGATTCGAAAGGTTCGTGTTGTACCATTTGAATTCCTTGCGAATTAAAAATAAGAGTATAGCCCGCAATACCTGTTGATGACTGATATGCGCGAGAAAAACCTCCATCAATCACAATCAGCTTCCCCTCTGCACGCATAGGACTTTCTCCTTTAACAGCCTTCACAGGCACATGACCATTGATGATATGTGTGTCGGGACCCTCCAAGCCAAACTCTTTTAAAATCATTTCACATGTTTCTCGTTGGTCTTGAAATTTAAAGTAGTAGCCTTTCTCTTCGGTATGAGTAGCCTTATCTTCAATAAAATATCGCTCGAAAGTAGTCATCGCACTTTTATCAAAAAGTGGCGAATCTTTGCCACACCACAAATACCACATATAGTCAAGTGCAAAGTCTTTTGTCTTCAAATCCTCTTTCTCAAAGTAAGCAGCTCTAATCAATCTATCTACTTTGTTCATAAATAGTTTACCCGAGTACTCTTTTCCTTGAATATCTATATTCTTAAATTGTCCATCTTCATCCAATGGAATAGATGCATGATACAATAAATTTTGATTGATACTAAGATACATACTCCCTTTGGAATATAGACAGTTAAGATGTTTTTTCAGCTTCTCGCTACGCATGAAAGAGTGCATAAGCTTCTCCACCAAATCATTCTCTTCATCAGTCAGTTTGTAGGGATTCTTAGGATCGATAGTTGGAAAGTTCATATCCTTCATTGGATGCTCACTACCATCGGGGAGTGTGATTGTGTCCGTTTCAAAATTGATGCGGTGCAATAAGTTTCTATCTTCCATTTCAAATTCAGGGCGACGAACAATAATATCATGTTCAAGCTTAAATTGAATAATTGTAATCGCCTTCTGCATTTGACTCAGAAGTTGAACCGATTTATCATCATAAGTTCTACCATTACTCAAAAGCTTTGGTTGAAACTCACTACAAGGGTCATCTCCATATACATCCATAGCAAAACGTGCTATAGGCAATAAATTGATACCATAACCATCTTCTAGCGTAGTTAAATTACCATAGCGCATTGCAATTCGCACCAAGTTTGCCATGCTTGCTTTATTACCAATAGCAGCTCCCATCCACAACACATCGTGGTTGCCCCATTGAAAATCGAAGTTGTGATAGTCACACAATGTATCCATTATAAGATGTGCGCCATCTCCCCTATCAAACACATCTCCAACAATATGCAAGTGATCAATCACTAAACGCTGGATAGACTCGCAGATAGCTGCAATGAATTCATCAGCATTTCCTGTGCTAATTATAGAGTTAATAATAACACTAATATATGCGGACTTATGAGGGTTGACAGTAGATTCATGCAATAGCTCCTGAATGATGTATTTATAATTTGGAGGCAAAGATTTTTGCACTTTCGAACGGGTATATTTAGAAGCAACCGTGTCAAGCACTCTTATCAACTTATTAAGGGTTACAACATACCATTCAGATATATCTGGTTCTTTCTCCTTTATCAAACGTAGTTTTTCATAAGGATAATAAATAAGAGTGCACAACTCCCTTTTCTGACTATCGCGCAAAGTTTGTCCAAATATCTCATTTACTTTGGTGCGAATAGTTCCCGATGCATTCTTCAGAACATGTTGAAATGCCTCGGCTTCGCCATGAATATCTGCCAAAAAATGTTCTGTTCCTTTAGGTAAGTGCAATATTGCTCTAAGATTGATTATTTCGGTACTTGCAGCCGCAATAGTTGGAAAGGATTTTGCTAATAGTTTAAGGTATTTAATGTCCTTCTTTAATTCTTTGTGGTCGTGAGTGGTAGTTTTCATATTTGACAAGTAGTTTTCAATAGGTTTATTTACATAGATAACTTCTGATCAAGCTGAATAGTTCATTTTTAAAAAGATATTACAAAAAAACGAAACTACATAGCTATGTGGTTTCGTTTTTGATATCAAAAGCCTAATATGTAAAGTTATGCATTAATAGTAAAAGAACTATTCAGTTTAAAATCTATGATAGTAATTTGTCAAAGAAAGGGACTTCCTGTTTGAAGCCTTTCAACTTACTTCTTTACACTTAGGGCTTCGAAAATAAGTTTTTCAAGTTCTTCTGCCAACTCAGGATTATCTTTTATACTAGCTTTAGCAGCTTCGCGTCCTTGCCCCAATCTTGTATCTTGGTAGCTATACCACGAACCGCTTTTTTTGATAATCTCTAAATCGGAACCTAAATCTACTATCTCGCCCAATCGAGAAATGCCTTCACCATACAAAATATCAAATTCTGCCTTGCGGAAAGGTGGTGCTACTTTGTTTTTCACAACTCTCACACGAGTATGATTACCTAACATATTCTCACCATCTTTCAATGCTCCAATTCGTCTGATATCTAAACGAACCGATGAATAAAACTTCAATGCATTACCACCAGTTGTAGTTTCAGGATTGCCAAACATAACACCGATTTTCTCGCGTAACTGATTTATAAACATACAAGTAGTATTTGTTTTACTGATTGTGCCTGTAAGTTTACGCAAAGCTTGCGACATCAAACGTGCTTGCAAACCCATTTTAGAGTCGCCCATTTCACCCTCCAACTCAGCTTTAGGTGTCAGTGCTGCTACAGAGTCAATCACAACAAGGTCTAGCGCCGAAGAACGAATAAGCTGCTCGGTAATCTCCAAAGCCTCCTCACCACTGCTAGGTTGAGAGATAAGAAGTTCATCTATGTTTACACCCAGTTTCTCTGCATAAAATCTATCAAAAGCATGCTCAGCATCTATAAATGCTGCTACTCCACCTGCTTTTTGCGCTTCTGCAATGGCATGAATCGCCAATGTTGTTTTTCCTGATGATTCAGGTCCGTATATTTCAACAACTCTACCACGAGGATAGCCACCCACACCCAATGCTACATTCAGAGCAATAGAACCCGAAGATATTACTTCTGTTTGAACTACTTCTTCATCACCCATTTTCATAATTGAGCCCTTACCATAGGTTTTCTCAATTTTGTCCATAGTAGCACGTAGTGCTTTTTGCTTTTCCTTGTTTATTTTATCATCTTTTTCTTCAGCCATAGCATATTATTGATTTAATTATTTTTATTCTACTAAACAGTTAAATGTATTGCCAACCAATTATTTAGTCAAGTTTAAGTGCTAATATTTGAGCAGCATGCTCCTTAGTTTTAACTTTTCTACCAGATATTACGTGAACAATTGTGCCGTTCTCGTCTATCAAAAACGTAGTGCGTACAGTACCCATATATTTATTACCAAAATTGTTTTTTTCTTGCCACACACCAAACTTTTCCACTAGTTGTTTTTCTGTATCGGCAATTAAACGAAAAGGCAAACTATATTTCTCTATAAACTTCTGATGCGAAACTTCACTATCTACACTTACACCCAAAATTTGATACCCTGCTTTAAATAGCTTAGTATTATTCTCTTTCAAATTACAAGCTTGAGCAGTGCAACCAGGAGTATTGTCTTTGGGGTAGAAATACAACACTAGTTTTTTGCCAGCATAATCACTCGCTTTTACCTCTTTTCCGTCTTGATCTACTCCCAATACTTCGGGTATTTTATCACCTTCTTTTAAAGCCATAATGTATAATTATTTTGGTTCACTTTCTGAAAATCAAAGATAGCAAAAATATAATTAATCTTGATAGTATCTGTAAGGACATCTTCTTTTAATTTTCTTTTGTAAATAAGTTTATTGTTTATGCTGTTTATAAATAGTGCCTTCAAGAAAACTAGCCCAAATCAAGTATGCGTCTTTACTTTTATTTTTTTGCAGAGCAATATGCCAATTTTAAAAATCGTGCAAGCTCTGCATGATGCCTTGCATTCATGGCACTGATAAACAGAATAATGCAGATTAGTTATTTAGAAATATCTGTTTATGCATCGTGTTCTCCTTAAAAGTATGTAGATTTGTTTGATAAATAAGTGGAGTTGTCAACAATAAATAGTCAACAATAAAATAAACAAGCCCATTGACAGGCTCGTTTATTAATTTTATTATTATATGATTTAATTGAAAAGTTATGAATAAATTCTTTTTAGTAGCAAGTATGATACTTGCATCATTCTTTTTGAATGCTCAGAGCGGAACGGAAGGTTATAAGTTTACTGTTGTAAAAGAAAACACCATTACAAGTATTAAAAATCAGGCAAACTCGGGAACTTGTTGGAGTTTTGCAGGAGTTAGTTTTTTAGAGTCGGAGCTCTTGAAAATGGGAAAAGGGACACACGATTTGTCAGAAATGTATATTGTACGGCGTAATTATGAAGATAAAGCTGTGAAATATGTTCGCCTGCATGGACACCTAAATTTCGCTGGCGGAGGTTCGTTTGCCGATGTTATTGAAACAATAGATGAGTATGGAGTAGTTCCTGAGAATGAATATCGTGGTCTTGAGTACGGAGAGGACAATCACAAACACGGTGAAATTGATTATCTATTGAAGAATTATATGAAAGGTGTAGTTGCCAATAAAAACAACACTTTGAGCCCAGTTTGGTTTAAAGGGTACAATGGTATATTGGATGCTTATTTTGGACAGAAACCGACTGACTTTCTATACAATGGGAAATCTTATACTCCACAAAGCCTTGCTACTGAGTTGGAATTGAAGTCAGACAACTATATATCGTTGAGTTCGTTTACACATCACGATTTTTATACGCAATTTCCTGTTGAAGTTCCCGATAATTGGCGTTGGTCAAATTCTTATAACTTACCATTGGATGAGTTTATAGACGCTATAGACAATGCCTTGATGAATGGCTACACAGTTGCATGGGCAACGGATGTAAGCGAGGTAGGTTTTTCGCGTAGCGGTATTGCTATTGTTCCCGATTTGGAAGCTTCGGAAAATGCAGGTAGCGACCAAGCTCATTGGTTAGGGCTAAGCGTTGGTGAGAGAACAAATGAAGTTCGTGGAAAAATTGGCAAAGAAGTTTTGAAAGAAAAAACAATTACACAAGAAGACCGACAAATTGGTTACGATAATCACCAAACAACAGACGATCACGGCATGCATATATATGGTATTGCAAACGACCAACATGGCAATAAATATTATATGGTGAAGAACTCATGGGGTGAAACTGGACCTTACGATGGCTTTTGGTATGCTTCAGAAGCATTTGTTAGATACAAAACCACCAATGTAACCATTAACAAAGCGGGTTTGCCAGAAGCAATTGCAACTAAACTAAACATAAAATAAGAAACAATATATTTATGCTCATTCCTCAACTATACAATATATTCAAACAACATCCAGTAGTAACTACCGACTCGAGGGTTTGCCCTGACGGAGCTATATTTTTTGCACTCAAAGGTCCAAACTTCAATGGTAACAGCTATGCTGAGTCGGCTTTAGAAAAAGGATGTTCCTATGCTATTGTTGATGAGTGGGATGAAAGTAAATCACGGTCAAAGCATATCATCCTCGTGGATGATGTGCTCACCGTTTTACAAAAGTTAGCCAACCATCATCGTAAATCGTTTAAAGCTCCCGTAATTGCTATAACAGGAACGAATGGCAAAACAACAACCAAAGAATTGGTAGCTGCCGTTCTATCCAAAGAGTTTAAAGTGCTTTATACGCAAGGCAATTTCAATAATCATATTGGTGTGCCACTCACGTTGCTGTCTATGACCAAAGAACATGAAATAGCTGTAATTGAAATGGGTGCAAGTCATCGGGGCGATATAAAAGAGTTGTGTGAAATAGCAGCACCCAATTTTGGACTCATTACTAATGTTGGAGTCGCTCACATTGAGGGTTTTGAGTCTGTAGAGAATGTGGTGAAAACCAAAAAAGAACTATTTGATTATTTAGAGCAGAATAATGGAAAAGTGTTTCTAAACAACGCATTGAAAAAGGTTTTGAGTCTTTCTCCCGATGTGAGTGTCAATGAATATGGTAAAGACGACTCGTCGCTTTTTGTATCAGGAAGCGTAACATCCAGTTACCCTTATTTAGAATTGGAATGGCAGTTTTCTGAAGTCAAACGACGAGTCAAAACAAATTTGGTAGGCGACTACAATATGGACAATGTATTGGCAGCGATTACTATTGGTAGTTTTTTTGGAATCAATTCTGATTTTATAAATGATGCATTGGAATCGTATGTGCCAAAAAACAGTCGTTCTCAATTTGAGAAAACCGATAAAAATACACTTGTTATAGATGCTTACAATGCCAACCCTACAAGTATGAAAGCAGCATTAGACAACTTTGTCAACTTTCCGTTATCGCCCAAAGCTTTAGTTTTAGGCGAAATGCGAGAACTGGGTGGTGTGAGCCAAGCTGAGCATCAACAATTGGTAGATTTGGTTGAAGCATACTCTTTCACCAAAGTTTATTTGGTGGGAAAATCTTTCAGAGAGTTAGATACAAACTTTCCTGTTTATGAGGACGTGGGTGAATTGATTGAAGAGTTCGTCTCACACCCATTGACGGATCACTGTGTCCTTATAAAGGGCTCAAACGGAGTGCAACTCGATAAAGTGGTCGATGTTTTATAATTTGTCAATTGTTGTCAAAAGTTACATCTAGCACAACAATTTCTGATTTAGTTCCTATTCGATATTGTGGACCCGATAGTCCAACACCTGAACTAACAAAAACATGTGTGTTTCCTTTCTGTTTGTAGCCGTGCGATACTTCAAATATCATGCGAGTGAGAATATTGAAAGGGAATATTTGTCCATCATGTGTATGTCCGTATAGAGCAAGGTCGGCTCCGTTTTCCATCTCCTCATCTAGGTTGTCGGGTGTATGGTTGAGTACTATCATTGGCAAAGTAGTGTCAACACTTTCTTTCTCAATAATTGCTTTCAGATTAGTGCGCCCAGGATATACCCAGTCTTCTCTTCCCACGATGTAAAATGAATTGTTTATCAATACTGCCGAATCTCTTATCATTTTGATATTAGCTATATCGTTGAGCCAATTAATTTTGGTTTCTGATTGATACCTGTATTCATGATTACCTGTACAACCATATACTCCCAAAGGAGGGTTGAGCCTTAAAAACTCTTCTTCTATTTTTTGATTAATAATTGGGTCAATTTCTGCATCAATAATATCTCCCATAAATAGCACTAAATCGGGCTCTTGTTCCATTATCATATCTACATATAGCTTGGCATACCGTCTATCAATCAAATAACCCAAGTGTAAATCGCTCAGTGCCACTATACGCATTGTAGAAATGTCGCCTGCACTTTTGTTGATGGTAATTTCTTGTTGCGTTACTGTTGGGTATCTAAAATTACGACTACCTATATACATAATGGCAGCTATAGATAAAGTAGTGACAGTAAAAAATACAGCCCCCGAGTTGCGAGGATGATCATTGAGATAACTACCTAAGAAAGCTTTTTTTCTATTCAGATAAAGTATAAGATCGATAATCAACCACATTGTGGTTAAGTAGAATATAAATACCATCCAGGTTGATCCCATCAACCATAAGAATCTCACAACATGCATTGGGAGAACAGGATAGAATAAAAGTCCTGTAATGTATAATGCAAATTCAACTATAAAGAATGATGCAAATATGGCACGCCATGTTCTCTTCTCTTCTAAAAGTCGCAATCCCTTTAGAAAGATGTAGATATTGATGGAGAGATGCACAAAAAGAGCATAAAAATAGATAGTCATACCGTTTTATTTTTTATGGTTGTTTGTGAATAATGTCAAATACAGCATATTCTGACTGTGTACCCAATCTAAACTTGCCGCCCCAAATACCCAAACCCGATGATACATATATTTTTGTTAAGCCTTTCTCAATCATGCCGTGAGCATTCTCAAACATTGCCTCCACAACCAGCGTGATTGGGAATATTTGTCCTTTGTGTGTATGTCCCGAAAACTGGAGGTCAATATTCTGATTTTCTGCTTCTTCTAAATTCATTGGTTGGTGGTCTAAAAGTAGTTGAAAATTATTCTTGTCTATACCATTAACAATAGAACTTAAAGATTTTCTGTTCGGATTCATTTTATCGTCGCGACCAATTAGTGTAAAGTTGCTTGCAACTTCGATAGCACTGTCTTGTAAAACCTTTATATTCGATTTTTTATGAAAATCGATACTTTCTTTTACACCCGCTATGTATTCATGATTGCCCAAGCAGGCATAAACACCCATAGGAGCCTTAAGCTTACGAAGTATCTTATCCAATCCTAGGTGTGTTACTAGTTTTATATTGTTGTCTATCAAATCGCCTCCAACAACAATAATGTCGGGCTTTTCAGCATTTATAATTTCCACCCATTCTTGCAGTTCTTTTGCGCCAATAGTGTATCCCAAGTGTAGGTCGCTAATGCCTACAACTCTAATTGGAGCTTGATTGGGAGATAGTTTTGTAGTTTCAATATCGAAGTGCACTCTTCTCTTGTTGTGGTATTTAATGTTGCCAATAAACAAAAGCCCAAGCACGCTGCCAACTATCACAAGTAGCGAAAGATAGTTGTGGTGTGTGAGCCCATACAAAAAATCTTTATCTACGAAATGGAATAGCTTGTTAGAAAGTTTCACCAAATCAATTAGGGCGAATATTAAAATGAAATAGGCAAACCCTATTATCCAAGCTGTACCGATACGATATAATAGCGCACCAGCAGTAAAAGACAGCCTATTGTGAAGTGGGAAAAACACAAAAAGAGAACCAATGCAAATTGTGATAATTATGATAAAAGCAATTCTAACTATTAAATTTGCGGGGATTAGTTGGTAAAGTCGTAATGCTACATAATAGTTGGCTGCCAATAAAATTAGAAGTATAGAAATAAAAAAAGGAACCTTCATTAATTGTATATTAATTGTTTTGTTATAAACTCAAAAAGAAACTCACCCATATTGGGACCGAGAAATCTATGATAATGCCATGAAATATTGCTACAACAATAAAATCAGACCCAGAGTTTTTGCTAATAATGGGTAAAGTTGTATCCATTGTAGTGGCTCCTCCTGCACATATTGGTGCTAAACTGCCAAAATATTTAACAATCCACGGAGCAAGCAGTAAAACAAAGAACTCACGTATAATGTTTGCAAGCAAAGCAATTGTTCCTAACTCTGCTCCACGATATTCAGTAATAAGAATACTCGACAACGAGTAATAGGCAAAGCCAGCCCCAACACTTAAGCAATCCGTTATACTTCGCTCACTAAGGAAAACACTTATAATGATAGCACCTACAAAAGTGCCAATGGTAGTAGCCAATGGTACAAGCATTATTTTGAACCCAACAGACTTTGTTACCTTAAATATGTTTTTGTTAGTGCCTATCTGAATACCAACAAAGAAAAGAAGAAGATAAAGAATCCATTTTGAGATGTCATTCTCAACAAAGTAGCTCGGTATAAATCCAGTTATGGCAAGCACTATTCCCAACGCAAAAACCAAGAGATATACGACTGATTGCTTCATGATTGGTTTTTCTTTTTTTTGAAAAATAGATTGTACACAAGCCAGGCACACAAAATACTTCCTAGCGTTGAAGCGAAAGCAATTGCAAAAGCATCAAAGCCAATAGTAGCAAAATTATCTACAATCTGCTTGTTAGCTCCTACAGCAACCCCTAAAAACAACAATAAAACAATAATTATTACATTGATTACCGAACCAACATGTTTTATATTCGCTTTATTGCGTGAAAGATAGCCAACTGCTACTCCTGACAGTATAAAAAAGAAAATTGATAGCATAAGCTGACACTGATAAAAGAAGTTTTGTTGAGTAATTGAACGGTTCGTTACAAAAGTAATAAATTAATTCTTCACTTTATTAAGAATGTGACAGCAGAACGCTGGAGTTGACTTTTGTTCTTTTAATTGCAAGTTTAGTTGCACTTATTAAGCAAAAGCCGCATTTATGAGTTAAAAATCAAATCCTATGTGTACGAATCGGCAATCATGTCATGAAAATCAAATCTTCCGTGTACGATTCCGCAATCATAACATAAAACTCAAATCGAAGGTGTATGATTCGGCAATGAAGACATCAGAGCCAAATCCTCCCACTGTGTTAATCTGAAAATGAGATGAATCTCGAATCTACCCTCGAGGGAATGAAAATAATGAGATAAAACTCAAATCCACCGCCGTGGAAATGAAAATCATGTCATAAAACTCAAATCCACGACCAAGAAAATGAAAACAGAGAGGTGAATGACATTTCTACGAGAATACTTGCTAACGTCTGTCTCTACTTGCTCGAACACATTTGTAATGCGCCTGACTAGTTGAATAATGCTCCGCATTACATCCCTAGGTTTTATTTCTCAATGAGCAAAGAAAGTTCAGATTTATTGAATCTACAACTCATATCAAATACGCGTAAAAGTGTGATGAGCATTCCCCTCACTTTTTTGTATCTTTGTACACACCATTTTTATATTTAGAATTATGCGAATTGATATTATAACTGTTCTACCCGAAATGATTGAAGGAGCGCTTAACTGCTCTATCCTTAAACGAGCTCAAGACAATGGCTTGGTGGAGTTTGGATTGCACAACCTGCGCGACTATGGTATTGGCAAACACCGTAGAGTGGACGACTACCCTTTTGGGGGAGAAGCGGGCATGGTAATGCAAATAGAGCCTATTGATAATGCTATTGCTCACCTGAAATCGCAACGAGACTATGACGAAGTTATTTTCACATCACCCGATGGCGAAAAATTTACACAAGGCATAGCCAACCAATTCTCTTTGATGAAAAACATCATCATATTGTGTGGTCATTACAAAGGCATCGATTTCAGGATACGCGAACATTTGATAACACGCGAAATATCGATAGGCGATTTTGTGCTAACTGGTGGCGAATTGGCAGCTGCCATGATAGCCGATGCAGTAGTCCGCGTAATTCCTGGAGCAATTGGAGATGAACAGTCTGCACTGTCCGACTCGTTTCAAGACAACCTCCTCGCACCTCCTGTATATACACGTCCTGCTGAATATAAAGGTTGGCGTGTTCCCGATGTTCTGCTCTCGGGCCACGAACGCAATATAGAAGAATGGCGTATTGAGCAGTCTATTAGTAGAACTAAGAAGCTGAGACCGGATTTGTTGGGAGATAAGTAGAAGTTTCAAATACAAAGAAAATATTAGCGTACTTAAATTTGTGTACTAGCCTAAGCAGTAGAGATTCTTCACTTCAAAATTTGAAGAGATTTGATTAGGTAATTTCATAAAATTAATCAAAAAGGTTGTATCGAAAATAGCTTGATTCAACCTTTTATTTCATTTTTTTATAAAAGGCTATTGATGTTTATATTCTTTTTTTAGAGCAAACTTCCTTACATTTGTAAATTATATTTTTCACGCTAAAATAAATATTACAATGGAAAGGGATACACGTATTTTTGACATTATTGAAAAAGAGAAACAACGTCAATTAAAAGGGATAGAGTTAATAGCCTCAGAAAACTTTGTTAGCCAACAAGTAATGGAAGCAATGGGCTCTGTTCTCACTAATAAATATGCCGAAGGGTATCCTGGGAAGCGTTATTATGGTGGTTGCGAGTTTGTAGATATGAGCGAGCAGTTGGCTATCGATCGATTGAAGAAGCTTTTTAATGCCGAATGGGCAAATGTTCAACCACACTCTGGCGCTCAAGCCAATGCCGCTGTATTTTTGGCATGCTTAAATGCTGGTGATAAAATATTAGGATTGAATCTTTCTCATGGAGGACACTTGACGCATGGCTCGCCTGTTAATTTTTCGGGATTGATGTATGAAGTTTCAGAGTATAATGTGCGTGAAGATACAGAGCAAATAGACTACGACCAACTAGAAACCGTAGCCCGTGCCGAACGCCCTAAGATGATTATTGGTGGTGCCTCCGCTTATTTTCATGAGTGGGATTATGCAAGAATCAGAAAAGTAGCCGACGAAATTGGTGCAATTTTTCTGTTCGACATGGCACATCCTGCCGGATTAATTGCAGCAGGATTGTTAAACAATCCGTTGAAGTATGCTCACATTGTTACCTCAACAACTCACAAAACATTGCGCGGACCGCGTGGTGGAGTGATATTGATGGGCAAAGATTTTGAGAATCCTTGGGGTGTGAAAACAGCAAAGGGAGAAGTGAGAATGATGTCTGCAATGTTAGACTCGGCTGTGTTTCCAGGAATGCAAGGTGGTCCGTTAGAGCATGTGATTGCAGCAAAGGCAGTTGCCTTCAATGAAGCTTTAGACGACTCGTTTAAAACGTATCAAAAACAAGTACTGAAAAATGCATCTGTGATGGCGCAAGCATTTGTAGACAAAGGCTACAAGGTGGTTTCGGGTGGAACAGACAATCACTCTTTGTTGGTTGACCTAAGAACTAAATTTCCCAAGCTGACGGGTAAAATGGCTGAAAATCGTTTGGTAGAAGCCGACATTACAACCAACAAAAACATGGTTCCTTTTGATAGCCGCAGCCCATTCCAAACATCGGGTGTGCGCTTCGGTACTCCTGCACTTACTACTAGAGGTATGAAAGACGACTTCATGGAAGAGATAGTAGAGATGATAGACTCTGTTCTTTCAAATATCGACGATGATAAGAATATAGAGGCTGTAAAACAAAAAGTAAACTCAACCATGTCACAGTATCCTCTTTTTGCATGGTAACCTGATTCAATTATAATTTGAATATCTTACAAACCGATATACAGTTTGTTCCTGGTATAGGACCTCAACGAGCAAGTATTCTCAACAAAGAATTAGACATATTCACGTTAGAAGACTTGCTTCGTTACTATCCTTATCGATATGTGGATAGAAGCAGGCTATACTATGTGCACGAAATAGAGGGCACTATGCCTTACGTGCAAATAAAAGGAGTAATCAAATCGTTTGAAACCTTTGGAGAAGGGCGCAAGAGAAGATTGGTAGCTCATTTTACTGATGGAACTGGTTTTATAGACTTGGTTTGGTTTCAAGGAATCCGATTTGTTGAGAGTAAATATAAACTCAACAAGGAGTATATCGTGTTTGGCAAGCCCTCGCAATTTGGCAATAAATACAACATTGCCCATCCCGATATTGAGGAGTGTAACACACCCGATTATCGTCCCGAAGGTCTGTTTGCCTATTACAATACTACCGAGAGAATGAAACGGAGTTATCTCAACTCCAAGAAGCTCAACAAGATAATGGAAGCGGCTTTTGGTATGCTCAAAGAGCGCATTCCTGAATGCCTCTCCCCCGATGTGATTGAAGCTGCTAGTTTAATTTCTCTACACGATGCACTAGAGAACATCCATTTTCCAAAAACACCTACATGGCTGCGCGATGCCGAACTGAGATTAAAGTTTGAGGAGCTTTTCTTTATCCAACTCAACATTCTAGGCTATACAGCCAATAGGAAAGAGAAGCTAAAAGGATTCTTCTTTCAAAAGGTGGGACACCACCTTAACTCTTTCTACGAAAAGCACTTACCCTTTGAGCTAACCAATGCTCAGAAAAGAGTGATCAGAGAAATAAGAGCTGACACAGCTTCGGGCAGACAGATGAATAGATTGTTGCAAGGAGATGTGGGTAGTGGCAAAACATTGGTTGCCCTTATGTTGATGCTCATCTCGCTCGACAATGATTTCCAATCTTGCCTAATGGCTCCCACAGAGATATTAGCCACACAACACTTTGATACTTTCCGAGAGACCCTGTCAGACATGGATGTGAAAGTAGCCCTGCTCACAGGCTCTACCAGAAAAAAAGCACGCGAGAAGCTACATGCTGAGTTGTTGTCGGGCGAAATAGATATCCTCATTGGCACACATGCACTTATCGAAGATACTGTCAACTTCAACAATCTTGGGTTTGTGGTGATTGACGAACAACACCGATTTGGTGTGGCACAACGCGCCAAATTGTGGGAAAAGAACGAACGCCCACCCCATATATTGGTGATGACTGCTACTCCCATCCCCCGTACATTGGCTATGACTGTGTATGGCGATTTAGATGTGTCGGTAATAGACGAACTGCCGCCTGGGCGAAAGCCAGTACAAACAGCTCACCGCTATCAGCAAAAACGCGGGGCTTTGTATCAGTTTTTGCGCAACGAAATAAAGAAAGGGCGACAAGCCTACATAGTGTTCCCTCTGATAGAGGAGAGCGAAAAAATAGACTTGCAAAACTTGGAAGATGGCTACATAAAGATCACGGAGATGTTTCCCGAATTCACAGTTTGCAAGATGCATGGGCGCATGAAGCCTGCCGAAAAACAAGAGGAGATGCGCAAGTTTGTAGCCAAAGAGGCACAAATAATGGTTTCGACCACTGTGATAGAGGTGGGGGTAGATGTTCCCAATGCTTCGATGATGATTATTGAAGATGCACAACGTTTTGGCTTGTCTCAGCTCCATCAATTGCGGGGCAGAGTGGGTAGAGGTGCCGAACAAGCTTATTGTATATTGGTTACTCCCTACGAATTGTCGAGCGATACGCGCAAGCGTATGGCGATAATGACAGAGAGCAACGATGGCTTTGTGATTGCCGAGGCTGACCTTAAGCTACGTGGTCCGGGCGATTTGGAGGGTACACAACAGAGTGGCATTCCATTTAACTTGCGCATTGCCAATTTGGTGCGCGATAGCAATATACTTTATCGGGCACGTGAGGTGGCTGAGCAAATAATTGAAACAGACCCTAGTTTGGAGCAGCCCGAGCACATAGTGCTGCAAAGGCAGTTGAAAAAACTGTTGGGGAATAGGTATGATTGGGGGAGGATAAGTTAAAGGAGAAATGTGGGGAGTAAGGTATGTGGGTTATGGGTTGATAAAAACACCTGTCATTCCGATACGCAAGTGAGGAATCTGTTTAACTTTTCTAGCATGCTCTAACAGATCTTTCGTTGCACTCAAGATGACAATAGAAGCATCTCATTAATCATTCTAGAATAATTTAAGAGATTCTCCATTTCATTCAGAATGACACTGATGTTTAGCGACATATTCCGAGGCACCACCAATAATCATCTTAGGGCGTTCGGCACGGGCTACGGTTTCTAGTT